>PMCG01000207.1:0-2021 GCA_003155335.1 Acidobacteriota bacterium | reverse complement strand
CCGCGTCCCTTCGAGGTTCAGTTGCACGAGGCCCAAGGGCAACTGGCGAAGGACGAGGCAGCGCTTGAGAACGCCCAGGTCGATCTTGAGCGCTACAAGGTGCTGGTCGAGCAGGACTCGATCGCGCGGCAGCAGCTCGACGCGCAGGCGGCGACTGTCAGGCAGAACCAGGCCACCCTCAAAAGCGACCAAGCGCAGGTGGAAAGCGCGAACTTGAACCTGACCTACAGCCGGATCACGGCGCCGATCTCGGGCGTGGTGGGACTGCGCCTGGTGGACCCGGGCAACATGGTGCACGCCGCCGATCCGGCCGGGCTGCTCGTGATCACCCAAGAGCAGCCCATCGCGACGCTCTTCACCATTCCCGCGGATCGCCTGCCCGCCGTGCTTCGCCAGACGAAAGCCGGACGCACACTCACCGTCGAGGCCTGGGACCGGAACCTCACGCACAAGCTTGCCACGGGCTCGCTGTCGGCGATCGACAACCAGATCGACCAGGCCACCGGCACCGTCCGCATCAAGGCCCTGTTCCCCAATCAGGACGCCGCGCTCTACCCGAACCAGTTCGTCAACGCGCGCCTGCTCGTCGACACGCTCCGCAACGTCGTCCTCATACCGACGGCGGCGCTCGAGCAGAGCCCGAAGTCGACGTACGTGTACGTGGTCAAGCCCGATTCGACCGTCGAGACGCGCGAGGTAGCGGTCCAGCTCACCGCAGGCGACGACACCGCCCTATCGCACGGGATCGCCGCGGGCGAGATGGTCGTCGTCGACGGCATGGACAAGCTCCAGAGCGGTATGAAGGTCGCCCTGGCAGGAGCGAACGAGGGCCGCAAGCCAAGCCGATGAACCCATCGCGTCCGTTCATTCTGCGCTCAGTCGCCACCTCGCTGCTGATGGCAGCGCTGCTGATCGCCGGTGCGATCGGGTTCAGGCAGCTCCCCATCTCCGCGCTCCCACAAGTCGACTACCCCACGATCCAGGTGGTCACGTTCTACCCGGGCGCGAGCCCCGAGGTGATGGCCTCGGCGGTCACGGCGCCGCTCGAGCGCCAGTTCGGGCAGTTGCCCGGGCTCAACCAGATGACCTCGAGCAGCTCCGGCGGCAGCTCGGTGATCACGCTGCAATTCGTCCTCGATCTCAACATCGACGTCGCCGAACAAGAGGTCCAGGCGGCCATCAACGCCTCGGGCACCTATCTCCCACGCGATCTGCCCAATCCGCCGATCTACAGCAAGACCAACCCGGCCGATGCGCCGATCCTCACGCTCGCGCTCACCTCCGAGAGCATGCCGCTCTCGAAAGTCGAGGACTTCGCCGACACGCGCTTCGCGCAGAAGATCTCGCAGCTATCCGGCGTCGGTCTCGTGAGCATCAGCGGCGGCCAGAAGCCCGCGGTGCGCGTGCGCATCAACCCGACTGCGCTCTCGTCCTACGGACTGACGATGGAGGACGTGCGCAGCGCCATTGCGCAGTCCAACGTCAATCAGGCCAAGGGCGCGTTCGACGGGGCCCGCCAAGCGTATGCCATCTGGGCCAACGACCAGCTGCTTTCCAGCGCGCAGTATCGCCCGCTGGTCGTGGCCTACCGCAACGGCGCACCGGTGCGCCTGTCGGACATTGCCGAAGTGATCGACGACACCGAGAACGTGAGACTGGCCGCCTGGATGAACTCGACGCCGGCCGTGATCGTCAACATCCAGCGCCAGCCGGGCGCCAACATCATCGCCGTCGTCGACCGCATCAAGGCGCTGCTGCCGCAGTTGCAGGCCTCGCTGCCAGCGGCGGTCGGGGTCTCGATCCTGACCGACCGCACCACGACCATCCGCGCCTCAGTCCAGGACGTGGAGTTCGAGCTGCTGCTCACGATCGTCCTGGTGGTGATGGTGATCTTCCTCTTCTTGCGCACCATCGCTGGCACCGTCATCCCGAGCGTGGCCGTCCCACTGTCGTTGGTCGGGACCTTTGGCGTCATGTACGTGCTCGGGTTCAGCCTGAACAACCTGACACTGATGGCGCTG
>PMCG01000353.1 GCA_003155335.1 Acidobacteriota bacterium | reverse complement strand
CCTGCGCTCAGCAGGCTCTTGACCGCCTCGAGCGTGCAGCGCGTCTGGGCTTCGAAGTCGCCGACGTAGACGCTCGCGCCGGAGTCGTCGATCGAAGCCGTGCCGGAGACGAAGACATAGCTGGCGCTCTTGAGGCGCAGCGACAGACCGCGAGCAAAGGCCGAGCCATATTCGGTGGCCTCGTTCTGCTTGGCGTGCGCCAGGCGCTTGACCTCGTGCCGGCCGTTGCCGCGCTCAGCGGTGGCCAAGAGATCCAGCGTGCACGCGCCACCGCGCGCGTTGGTGCCCTCGATGCCGGTGCTGGCCGGGATCAGGGGCAGCGACTGGCCGCCGATGAGACCCATGCGGCGAAACACCGCGTTGCGCGCGCTGTTGAACTCGCCGTACCAGTCGAGGATGCGGTGGAGATAGAACCAGGTGCGCCGCACGTTTCGAAACGACCAGCCCTGACCGGCGAGCGCCTCGTTGACCGCATCGAGGATGCGCTCGGTCTCCTCCGCGGGCGCGAGCGGCTTTGCTGCCGACACCAGTCGTCCCGCGTCCGAGAGCCCGAGGAAGACGGCCTCGTTTCCCTCGACGAGCTGTCCGCAGATGACGTCGCCTCCTGTGAGCGCACGCCGAACTCCTCCGCGCGTCGCACGCACGGCAATGGCGTGCAGTCCGGCGATGCCTTGGCCGCGGCAGGGTCGGCCTTCGACGAACGTGGGAGAGCCGGCAGCGCGTTCGCCCGCGGCAGCCAGGATCTCTCGGCGAGCGCGCAGCACACCTGCGCACGCCTTTGTCTCGCCGAAGACACGCTCATTCACGAGCACGCAGTCGTCTGCGTTGAGGAACGACGCGAGCGGCGCGTATGCCTGCTGGACAAAACGTTCCGGATCGCACCCGTCTCCACTCTCAGGGGCGTAGGAGATGAATACGAGATCGCCCGGCAATTGGGTGACGACGAATGCGTCGCTCATGCTCGCAGGGTGCCGATTCACGCGGCAGACGGTAAGGGTTCGCGTGCGACAAGTCAAGCCGCCGCCGCCGACGGCGTCGCTGCGTGGCGGGCGCGCTGACGCCTCGCACGAGCGGGTCGACAGCTACAGCGATGGAGAGGGACGCGCCGGTGGTGCGACCGCGTCGATGAGCGCGCGGAGACAGCGGCACCAGGCTGATGAGGTGGCTGTCCCATCCTGCGTTAGGACTTCACCCTGATGCTGTCGTCACGTCGCTTGCGCCAGCAGACTTCGTAGCGTCCGAAGCGCGCCACCGGCGTGAACGTCTTGCGTAGGTATTGATCGAGCACGTCCGAGCCGCCGCCGCGAGAACTCTCGTTGGGCTCGAAGTAGTCGTCGCCTTCCGTCAGGAGGATCGCCAGCCGCACGTGCTTCTGCTCGATCTCTTCGATCATGTGTTGCTGCACGTCAGCGCGAGTGATGATATTGGGCTCGAACAGCATGTAGCGCGTCGCGCCCGGGCGATCGCAGAAGTAGTACAGGTCCACCTCATTCGCACACAGCCGTTGGTGTTGGCGATAGCCGTTGTAGATGGGCTCGCGTGGCGCGGTGTGCTTTTGCACGAACTTGACGAGCTGCTGGCGCTCCGGGCTCACGGCGGGATCGGCGAGCGGCGGCACGGGGCGTAGATGGCCCACCACAGCGGCGACTGGCCAGACGAGGCACGCGAGCAGCAGCGTGACGAGCGGCGCGCGCCACAGCCAGCCGCGCGGCGCCGCGGCCATGCGCTCGATTAGCGCGCCCATTGCCGCCAGTGAGGGCGGCACAGTGCCGAGGACGTGCCACAGGTCGGGGCGGCCCAGCGACTGCGGGATCACCGCGAGCGTGGCGGCCAGAAGGGGCAGCGCGTCCCAGCGCCATTGCTGGCCGCCGCGCCGGACCCACGGCAGGGCGAGGAGCGGACCGAGCAGCGTGAGCACGAGCGCGCACTGAAGGGGCTGGCCGAGGAGCATGGACAAGGCGTGATGCCGCACGACAAACAGCGGCGGAAACGGCAGATGGCGGGCAGGCAGCACCCAGCGTACCTGATCGAAGCAGAGATCATCGACCACTTGGCGCACGCCCGCCCGCGCGACCACCGGCAGCCATAGCACGACCAGGGCGGCGGCCGCGGCGCCAACAAGCCAGCGCCAGCGCAGCGGTGGCGGCGAGCGCGTGGCGAACGCACCAACGGCGACGCCGAGCGCGAGCGTGGCGGCGAAGTAGACGAAGAGATCGTGGCGATAGAAGCTGACGAGGGCCAGGGCGACGCCGGCGGCGGCGGCGCGCCGCGCACTCGGCGAGGCGAGGCTGCGCGTGGCGAGCTCGCAGAAGACGAAGACCACGCCGAGGGCGGCGAGCCAGGCGTAGAGAGTCAGCCGCTCGCGGATGAGGAAGGCGAGGACGAGGGCGGCGGTGAGCACCGAGAAGCGGCGGCCGGCTAGGCGCGCGGCGGCCCGGCCGGCGCCGAGCGCGATGAGCAGGTGCACGCCGAAGCCGAGGCAGCGCTCGGCGCAGACCGACACGCCGCACAGCTTCCACAGCGTGGCTAGGGTGACGAAGATGCCGGGGGGATAGGGAGCGTAGAAGTCGCGATAGGGGACGAACTGCCAGCCGAGGAGCTTGGCGTTGGTGAGCACGTTGCCCTCGTCGAAGGCGTCCACAGGCCTTCCTAGGGGCTGGAGGGTGGCGTCGAGGGCCAGGACGAAGAGCGTGAGGCCGACGAGGTCGAGCAGCAGCCGCGGGTGCGCGTGGCGGCGGGTTCGCTCGATGATCGACACGCGGTGCATCATAGCTGGCGGCAGTCTCGCCGTCGAGAGACGGCGCGTGCTTGGGCTACTCGCATGATCCGCGACGACGTGCGGCCGCCATTCTTGTCATCTATACGTCCACATCGATGGGGCGTGGGCCGTCGTCTACCGCGCAGTCAAGCCAATACCGGCGTGGGACGCAGCTTCGAAACGATGGACTCACCGGAGCGCCCGCAGGTCGAGCCTCCTCAGCTACGGCGAAGGAGACGGAGGTGCCAGCGGTGCGACCGCGTCGATGAGCGCGCGGTAGCGCTCGAGGACGGCCGGCCAGCGGTAGTGTTCTGCGACATACCGGCGGCCATTCTGCGCCAAGGCCAAGCGGAGCGCAGGATGCATGGCCAGCCAGTCGAGCGCCGCGCTGAACTCGTCGGCGTTCGCGTAATACAGCCCGGCGTTCGAGCGCAGGCAGTGATCCTTGAGCACCGCCGATTGGGCATTGACGAGCGCCGGGGTCCCCAATGCCCAGCCCTCGAGCAGAACGATGGAGAGACTCTCGAAGGGGCTTGAGCAGAGAAGGACCTGGGCGCCGGCCATCGCGGCGTACTTCTCCTCCTCCGACACGAACCCGAGGTAGCGCACCCCTGGCGCGTCCGGGACAGGCATCGCTGCCCGGCCGATCAGGACCAGGTCGACGGGGTCATGCACTTCAACGCGGTAGCGCGCGTAGAAGTCGAGCATTTCTCCGCAGCCCTTGCCAGCATCGATGCGGCCCGCATACAGCGCGAATGGCCGGCCCTCGAGGCCGTAGCGCTTCGCGAAAGCCGCAGCGTCAGGCTGCTCGGGCGTGTCGATGCCGATGCCTGTCACGCGCGTCGGCCGCACACCGATCGGGAAGCGCTCGCGCACCAGCGCCTCCTCCGGCGCTGAGCAGAAGGCGAATGCGCGCGGCAGCTCGAACACTTCCCGAAAGATGCGCAGGCGCAAGGCCGGCTCGTCGTGCGCGGTGGGCACGAGGATGGAACGCTCTGGCGCCGCGCGCAGCCCGGCCCACGTCGGGTAGTAGAGGTAGGTGAAGAACAGCACGGCATCGTACTCGTCCCCGTGCGCGGCGACGTGCTCTGCCAACGCCGGGACGTAGGGACCCTGACGCCTCAGGAACTCGTGCTCGTCCTCGTCGCTGGCCTCGCGAGTGTAAAGCGGCTCGGCGAATGCGTTGAACGACGCCAGGTCGCGCTCTTCCTCACTGGCGAAGCGCAGGACCTCGACGCCGTTCAGCTCTTCACGCCCCGGCGGCAGCTCGTTGCGCCAGGTGACGTAATCACGGGCGCAGGTCGTGAGCACCGTGACGCGGTCGTGGAGCGCCAAGTGCTCCGCCAGCGCTCGGGCGAGCGACTCGGACCCGCCGGCCACGTCCGGGCCGTAGCGCTGTGTGACGAACGCCAGTCGCAGGGATTGCCGGGACATCGCGTCACGATGATAGCCGACGACCGCGGCCGCTGCTCAGGCCCTGCGCTTGGCCAGGACCTGAGCAGTGAGCGCGTCACGCGTGAGCTTGGACAGACGTGCCGCAGTAGGGGCAAAAGGCGTGCTCGGGAGCGAGGGCTTTGCCGCAGCTCGAGCACGCCGGTTTGAGCGCGTGATGACAGGCCGGGCAGTAGTTGAAGGCCGGCTGCACGAGCTGGCCGCAGCTCGGACAGGGCGAGCGCAGCGGCTCGCGCATGACGAAGTACAGCACAATGCCCAACGCGTTCGGCACGAAGATGGCGATCAGCGTCCAGTGCCACGCCTTCATGCCGCGGCGCTTGGCATCTCGGTTGATGTACCCGATGGCCAGCACGAAGATGGCCAACAGCGCGCCGAAGAAGAAACCAAACGCGATACTCAACGCGATTGGCGGTGGACTCGACTCGTGCGTCTGCATCAGAGCCGTCATGCCGATCGGCCCAGCGACCACGATGCTGACAGCGAGTATCCACGCCCACGCGGGAACCACGGACGCCTTTGATCCCAGCTTGCTCATGACTGCCTCCGCTCGGGAACACGCCACGCCCCGGCCGACCGGGAGTGTGCGACGACTGCCGCCAGACCACCCAGCGTGGCCGGCGCAAACCAGACGACGACGAACAACAACGCGAGGCCGCCCACAGGCACATCCCACTGCCTGCCGAGCCAATCCACGCCGAGCCAGAGAGCGCGCGCTGTCAGCAGGCCGAGGCTGCCCGCCAGAAGGCTGGCGCCCACAATTAGTCGCATCCGCGTCGCAGCTTCGGCGAGCTCGGCGCTTAGGCGGCGGAGGCGCAGGCGCGTGGCTGCCGTGAGCGCGGCGGGCACGGCAACGGGTTGGCTTGCCAGCGACTTGAGGCCGGCATCGAGGGCTGCGTCGAACCGGCGGCAACGTTTGCAGGTCGCGAGATGCGCCTGGAGCCGCGTCGCATCGTCAGTGAAAAGCGGCTCGTGACGCTGCCTAACCAGGAGTTCCTCGAAATCGGCGTGCGTGATCCTCTCGTTCATGAGTTCCCCGCAAACTGCGTTGCCAACGCGCGCAGACCACGATACAGGCGCGACTTCGCCGTGGCGACCGGGGCGCTGATGACCGCTGCGATTTCCTCGAGGGACAGGTCCTCGCGGAAACGCAGCAGCAGCACCTCGCGAAACAGTACCGGCACACGGTCGAGCGCTGCCGCGAGGTGACCTGACTTCTCGCGCGCAGCCAGCGCTTCGAATGGCGAGGGTGTGCCTGCGACGAGATCGAGTGGCTTTGTCTCGGACTCGGGGTCCATGAGGGCGTCGAGGCTTTCGGGTTGCCGCCGCCGGAGCCAGTCGATGGTCAGGTGGCGCGCGATAGTCAATAGCCAGGCGATGAAGGGGTAGCGATCGCTGTAGAGATGCCCCCGCTCGAGCACGCGCACCCACGTCTCCTGAAAGAGCTCCTCGGCCAGATCGCGCCGGCCGGTGAGATTGAGCAGGTAGCGGAACAGCCGGTGCTGGTAGCGCTCGATGAGCCAGTCGAGGACGTCCCCGTCGCGGCGGCGGAGGCCGCGCACGATCTCGACCCGTTCGTCCTCGAGAGTGGTCAGCACGGAGGTGAGCGCCATCTGCATCTTACCGCCAGATACGGATGGAGCTGCCGAAAAGACCCCGCGGAAAGCCGCCGGTCGCCGGGCAGCAGCAGGGTCAGCGTGTCGCGAGGTCCTGGATGTCGTTCAGCACGCCTGCGGCTGTGACTTCCGGTCCAGCGCCTGGCCCCATCACGACCAGTGGCTCGTTGCGATAGCGCCTTGTGGTGAACGCGATCAGGTTGCGCGTGCCTTCGAGGGCGCCGATGGGCGACGCGATCGGCACGGCCACGAGCCGCGCGCTCACGCTGCGCGGTGTTGCTGTCAGGACGTAGCGCAACACGCGGCCCGTAGCGCTTGCTCGCTCGACCCGGCGGCGCCACGCGGCATCGACGCGGCTGACGCGCGCGAGGAACTCCTTGACACTGCCCTTGCGCAGCGCCGGCGGCGTCAGGTCCTCGGGTATAGGAACAGCTCCGCGGTATCCCATCAGCCGGGCCAGGATCATGCCCTTGCGCACGACGTCGCGGCCCGACAGATCNNCGGCCGAGAGCACGTAGCCCAACGTGCCGCTGACGCAGCCCTCGACGCGCAGCACGCGATCGCCGCTCTCCACGAGCTTGACAAAGGTGTCGATGATCGGCAGGCCAGCACCGACGGTCGCTTCGTACCGCACGCGGCGGTGATGGGCCGCGGCCGTTTCGAA
>PMCG01000074.1:3527-3872 GCA_003155335.1 Acidobacteriota bacterium | reverse complement strand
CCAGCGCTCGTCCGTGGCGTAGCGGTGGAAGCCACCGCCAATGTGATCGTAGATCCCGCCTCGCGCCATGCCTTCGAGCGTCGTTCGCGCCATCTCGAGGGCATGCGCACTGTCCAGTCGTCGGCTCAGTCGCAGGAGCAGCGCGATCGTCGTTGCCGGCGGGAACTTCGGCGCTGGGCCGAATCCGCCGTAGCGCGCGTCGTATTCTCCTTCGAGCTGAGCAAGCGCGCGCTCGAGCTCGGTCACGCCCAATCCCACGCGCGGTGACGCGCCGCGTTGGGTCCGCAGGTTCTGGGTTAGCTGATCCGCCTGCTGCACCAGGTTCTCTCGATCGGTTCGCCACAG
>PMCG01000074.1:3318-3508 GCA_003155335.1 Acidobacteriota bacterium | reverse complement strand
GCCTTGATTCATGGCGACAGTCGCGGCCATGTAGACGTCGTCGACGTCCGGGCGCTCCTCGCGATCGACCTTGATCGAGACGAAGTGCTCGTTGAGCAACGCCGCCACGGCCGGGTCCTCGAAGGACTCATGTGCCATCACGTGACACCAATGGCACGACGAGTACCCGATGCTCAGGAAGATCGGCCTG
>PMCG01000074.1:903-3196 GCA_003155335.1 Acidobacteriota bacterium | reverse complement strand
CCGCCGAAGACCTCGTCGATGGTCACCAAGTTGATCTTCGGAAAGCGCGCGGCGTACTTCTTCGCCACGGCTTCCAGGCGCGGCCGGTAGTAGTGCTTGGCCGCGATCTCCTGGCCTTCCGGCGTGTAGAGGTANNACCGTGCGCGTCTTCTTGCGATCCACGGTCTTGTCCACGACCGCCACCGGCGGCTCGGCCAGGATGCTCATGGACGGGATCACGATCTCGAGCTTGTCCTTGCCAAGCTCCTCCACCGCCAGGAACGCTTCGTTCTCCCATGCCAGCAGCACATCGCCGATCGCGCGCTGCACGAACGTGGATGTAGCGCCGCGCGCGCCGGAGTCGAGCACCGGCACGTTCTGGAAGAGTGCCTTCATCATCTCGCGCGCCTTGGCCTCGTTGCCGCCCGGCTGCTTGAGCGCGTAAGCCCAAGCAGCGAGATAACTCCAGCGCGCCGCGCCCGACGTCTTGGGATTCGGCGTGATGACCGAAACGCCNNGAACACGATCGTCGAGGTGTAAGGCGAGCTGTTGTGCGGCAGGCGCTTCTGCCAACCGGCGTTGATCAGCCCCTGTTGAGCGATGGCATCGACGTCGTACGCCAGCGCCAGCGTCACGACGTCAGCCTCGAGTCCGTCGATGACCGCGCGGGCCTGCTTGCCTGATCCGCCGTGAGACTGCTGCACGGTCACGGCCTGGCCGGTCTTGGCGCGCCAGTACTTGGCAAAGGCGCCGTTGAAATCCTGGTAGAGCTCCCGCGTCGGGTCNNACATGCGATCTCCTCGTTCTTCCCGCCCGGCCATCAGAAGGCGACCTGGGCCCGGAAGAGGAAGGCGTTCTCTGCCGGCCGATTCGCTCCGGCTGCAGCACCGCCTTCAAAGGTCGTGTGCTCCAGGTTGAGCTGATACTTCAGGTTCTCGCTCAAGTACCAGTTGATGCCCAGCCCGAGCTCGCTGGACTTGCGCGGCGCCTTCGCCGCGTCAGCCAGCCCTGCGGCAAAGGCGTCGTCGCCGACGCGCAGCCCGCCGTAGCGCGCTGCCAGTTCCACGGCGCCAAAGGCATGGGCAGCAGGGTCAAAGGCGCGGCGCGGCTTCACGCCGCCATAGCTGGCCTTCTCGCCTGTCAGCACGACGGAGCCGGCGATGTTCCAGGCCGTGTTCGTCAACGTCGTGTGCGTCGTGCCCTTGAGCGCGTCTTGCCGTGATCGTGTCCACTCGGCCATCACTCCGATGGGCTTGTAGTAGGCGTAGCCCTGCGGGGCGATGCGCCGGCGGTTCTTCTCCGCGCTGGCGCCTGAGACGTAGCTGAAGAGGCTCTGCTGGCCCGGTGTCTTGTACGTCGCCAAGGCGCCGTCGTTTCTGCCATAGGAGCCAGCCACGCCCAGCCCGAGATCGAGCGCGCTGCCGCGTTTTTTCAGCGGCCGCAGAAAGAGGCGCGCGACGCCTTCTTTGCCCTTGTTCGCATCCTGGTCGAGGTTGGCCCCGTCGAGCGTGCCGTCGAACAGGCCCACGGCATAGGCCACCACACCGTCCCCAGGCTCGCCATTGAGCATCACCCCGATGTCCCGGTTCGGCGCGATTGAGCTGGGCAACGCACGCTCGACGAACAGAAGCGTCGAGCTCGACTGCAAGGCCTCGAGGCCGACCGGCGACTTCGTTTTGCCGACCCGGATCCGCGCCGCTGACGAGAGCTTCAGATCGACGTAACCGTCCTGAATGCTCGCTTGGCCACCGCCGAAGTCGGTGGCGAAGTAGAACGAGGCGTAGCGGCCCAGGTCTCCCTGCACGATCGAGAACGCCCGACGCACAAGGAACGTGCTGGTCGCGCTCGTCGCGCCGGCGCCCGTGAAGAACCGGCCGTCTCCCTGAAGGTACCCACTCAATCTCAACTTGAACGAGCCGTCCTTACCCTCGATCCAGAACCCGCTCGGCTTCGGTGCGGCCGGCTTTGCTGCCGGCTGCTCCGGCGCGCTAGGCGCTGTCGCGTCCTTGGTCGCGTCCTGCGCCACGGCGAGTGTCGTCGCTCCCAAGAGCGCCAGCGCCCCCACCAATGCGCTCCAATATCGTGTCGTGAACCTCATCGCTACCTCCTGGCGCTCTCGACGCCCGGCCTCTCGCCGGCGCCATGCGCTTTGTCCCATCGCAATACCTTGTCCCATCAGCATAGTCATCTGCCAAAGCAAAAGAGAAAGCCCCCGACCCCCTCATGCAACGTCCGCGATTGTCGTCTGCTCCAGCTTGTCCGACACCATGTCGCGGATGTCCCTGAATACGCGCAACAGACTGCGCTCCTTCTC
>PMCG01000074.1:0-870 GCA_003155335.1 Acidobacteriota bacterium | reverse complement strand
GCGTGCTTCAGCGTCAGCAGGATCTGCTCCAGAAATTTGGGCGGGATCCCCTTGGCTTCCGCAATGCTCTGCACGGAGAGGTATCCGGCCTCGTTGTGCCGTGCCAGGTGCACCAGCGCCAAAAGCGCGTACTCGCTGCGCGTCGTGAGCTTCAGGACGACCTCCGCGGATAGACGACCAACCCGATCGGGATTATGAGCATGCCCGGCGCCCCTGTCAAGCCCCTTGACAAACCATGCGACCATGCCGATAATGCCTATCAGCTTGGTAGTATATCGACCCTGAGGGCGGTCCGGTCGCCGCGCAGGGTCGACGAGGTCGAGGTTAGACGAGTTGCCCCATTCTCATAGAGGACTAAGAGATGATCCACACGATCTCCGTCCTGGGCGGTCACGGCCGCTCAGGCGTGCACGAGCCGGTCGAGCGCATCGATTTCCGCATGGGCGACGTCGTCAGCGTCGTTGGCCCGACCGGCTCCGGCAAGACAACGCTGATCAACGACATCGAGCTCTTGGCCGACGCCAACACGCCGACCGGCCGACGCATCCTGATCAACGGCGCCCCGGCCGACCCGGCGCAGCGCGACGACCCGGCGCGCAACCCCATCGCGCTCATCACTCAGCACACGACCTTCCTCTCCGACCTCTCGGTGCGCGACTTCCTGCACACGCACGCCCGCGTGCGCACGACCGACGCTTCCACGGTGCCTGCCACTGTCGGCCGCACGCTGGACATGGCCAATGAGCTCACGGGCGAGCCGATTCGCATCGAAAGCCGCATGACCGAGCTCTCCGGCGGGCAGACCCGAGCCCTGCTGATCGCCGACGCGACCGTCGTCTGCGATACGCCCATCGTGCTCTTGGACGAGGT
>PMCG01000319.1 GCA_003155335.1 Acidobacteriota bacterium | reverse complement strand
TCGTACCTGCTCATCGGGTTCTGGTTCAAGCGGCCGAGCGCGGCGGCTGCCGGGTTCAAGGCATTCCTGGTCAACCGCATCGGAGACGCTGGACTCCTGCTGGGCATCCTGCTGGCGTGGGGCGTCTATGGCACCGTGGACATCGTGCGCCTGGTCGAGCCGCCCGCAGGCGGTGGCGTGGCGCGCATGGGCCTCTTGCCGATCGTGGACGCGGCGCCGGCTGAGATGTTGGGCGCCTTCGGCCCGCTGACAGTGATGGCCTTGCTGTTCTTCATCGGTGCGTGCGGCAAGAGCGCGCAGGTGCCTCTGCACGTGTGGCTGCCAGACGCGATGGAGGGCCCAACGCCNNCGCGGCTCTCGCCGCTCTACGTGAAAGCTCCCACGGCACTGGCAGTAGTGGCTGTGGTCGGCCTGGTCACGGCGCTGATGGCCGGGACAGTGGCGCTCGTCCAAACCGACGTCAAGCGCGTGCTCGCGTACTCGACCGTGAGCCAGTTGGGCTTCATGTTCTTGGCCTGCGGCGCGGGCTGTTTCGGCGCGGCGATCTTTCACCTCTTCACGCACGCTTTCTTCAAGGCGCTCTTGTTCTTGGGCGCAGGCGCTGTGATCCACGCCCTGGGCGGCGAGCAGGACATGCGGCGCATGGGCGGCCTGTGGCGCCGACTGCCGTGGACGTTCTGGACGTTTGTGGCCGGCGCGGCTGCGATCGCGGGCGTGCCGCTGCTCTCGGGCTACATGAGCAAGGAGGCGATTCTGGCCGGTACTCTGGCCGCGGGCCATCCGTGGTTGACAGGGCTGGCGCTGGTCGCAGCGGCGTTGACCGCGGTCTACATGACGCGACTCGTATGCCTCACGTTCTTCGGTTCGTTCCGTGGGTCGACGGTAGGGGCGATTCATGAATCGGCCCTACGCGAGAATGAGGCGTGCGCTCACATCCATGAGGCACCTTGGGTCATGCGCGTGCCGCTGATCCTGCTGGCGCTCGGCGCGCTTGGCGCAGGCTACATCGGCGTGCCGCGCCTGATCGCTCCGGTGCTCGCTTCAGGGCCGCTGGCGGAGGGCGCGCACGCCGTGTGGCTGGCCCCGCTGGCAATCGCGTTGGCGGTGGGCGCCATCGTTGCGACCGCCTATCTGTACCTGGAGTTCATCGAGGTCGTCGCGCAGCTGCGGACGCGTTTCGCGCTCGTGGCGCGGGTACTCGAGGCCAAGTGGGGCTTCGATCTGGCCTTCGATTGGGTGGCGCGCCGTGTCGTCGTCGACGGCAGCACGGCGCTTCTCTGGCGGCGCGTCGATACCGGTCTGATCGATGCGGCGGTGAACGGCACTGCCCGCCTGGTGGACGCGCTCGCGGCACGGACTCGTGGGCTCGAGACAGGTTTGGTGCGGCAATACGCGCTCGTGCTCTTCGGAGGAACAGTGCTGCTCTTGGTCTACCTGGTGTGGCGATGATGAACGCATTGGACCGCAATCTCCTCAGCGCGCTGATCTTCGCGCCGGTCGTCGGAGCGCTGGCCGTCGCGCTCGTGCCTCGGCGTCTTGCGCGCGTGCACAAACTCGTCGGCGTCGCCACAGCCGGCGCGGTCTTCCTGTTGTCGCTGCGTGCAGTGGCGCTTTTTCAGGCGCGCACCGGGATGCAGCTCGAGGTGCGGCGCGACTGGCTGCCGTCTTACGGGATCTCCTATCACTTGGGCATCGACGGCCTGAGCCTGTGGCTGGTGGTGCTCACGGCGCTGCTCACGCCGCTGGCGCTGCTTGGTTCCTGGCGTGGGATCGAGACGCGCGTGCGCGAGTTCCAGATCTTCACGCTGCTCTCCGAGGCAGGCATGCTCGGGGTCTTCTGCTCGCTGGACTTGGTGCTGTTCTACGTCTTCTGGGAAGCCATGCTCGTCCCGATGTACTTCCTGATCGGGATCTGGGGACACGAACGCCGCATCTATGCCGCGGTCAAGTTCTTCCTGTTCACGATGGCCGGCAGTGTCGTGATGCTGGTCGCGTTTCTGGTGCTGTACTTCGCCAGCGGACACGCGACGTTCGACCTGCCGCGGCTCTTGGAGACGCCGGTCGGGCCGGGATTGCAGATGTGGCTGTTCGCGGCCTTTGGCCTGGCGTTCGCGATCAAGGTGCCGCTGGTTCCGCTGCACACGTGGCTGCCGGACGCCCACGTCGAGGCGCCCACGGCCGGCTCGGTCCTGCTGGCAGGTGTGCTGCTGAAGATGGGCGTCTACGGCTTCCTGCGCCTCGCGATCCCGCTCTTCCCGGTGGCAGCGGCGCGCTTCGCACCCTGGATCGCGCTGCTTGCCGTGATCGGCATCGTGTACGGCGCGCTGGTCGCCCTGGTCCAGACCGACATGAAGAAGCTGGTCGCGTACTCTTCGGTCTCGCACCTCGGCTTCGTCATGCTGGGCGTGGCAGCGCTCACGCCCACGGCAGTGGTCGGGTCGGTCTACCAGATGCTCAACCACGGCGTCTCGACCGGNNCTGGTGGGCATGCTCTACGAGCGGCGACACACGCGCGAGATCGCGGAGTTTGGCGGGCTCAAGTCCGTGATGCCGCGCTTTGCAGCCGTGTTCCTGCTGATCGGTCTGTCGTCGATGGCTGTGCCTGGCTTCAACGGGTTCGTCGGCGAGTTCCTGATCCTGATGGGCGCGTGGAGTCTCGGCTGGGGCTATGTGGCCGTGGCCGCGTTGGGCGTGATCCTGGCCGCTGCCTACATCCTGTGGATGATCCAACGCGTGTTCCACGGTGAGGTGACGAATCCCAAGAACGCGGCGCTGCCGGATCTGTCGCTGCGCGAGATGACCGTGATCATCCCGCTGGTCGTGTTGGCACTGCTGATGGGCATCGCCAGCCCGCTGATCACGCGGACGATCGAGCCATCCGCGAGCCAAATGGTCTATGACGCGCAGACGCGCGCTCACGCCCCGGCGGAAGGCGCCGCACGATGATCGTCGCGCGGGATCTGCTGCCAGTCGTGCCGGCCTTGCTGCTGGTCGTCACGGGTCTGGCGGTCATCCTGCTCGAAGCGTTCACGCGGCGGCCGGAGCGTTCGTCACAGGCTCATTGCGCCGTGTCTCTGGCAGGACTGGCGCTAGCCTTTGTGGCAACCTGGCTGATCCCACTGCCGGCTGGCTGTCGGCCGTGCGTGGCGAACCTGGGTGGCAGCGTCGTGGGCGACGGTCTGGCGCGTTCCTTGGCGCTGCTACTCATCGCGACGGCTGCCGGCGTCGTCCTTCTGGCAAAGGAGTACGGACGCAAGACAGGCACCGGCCGCGGTGAGGTCTACGGCCTGATGCTCTTCGCCGTGGCCGGCATGCTCGGCCTGGTATCGGCCGTGGAGCTGGTCTCGCTCTTTGTGGCGCTGGAGATCATGTCGGTCTCGCTGTATGCGCTGGCCGGCATGCGTCGCGCGCAGGCGCAGAGCCAAGAGGCAGCGCTCAAGTACTTCGTCACCGGCGCGTTCTCGTCCGCTTTTCTGCTCTACGGCATCGCACTGCTCTACGGCGTGACCGGCACCACGAACTTGGCCGGCATCGCGGCAGCGCTGGCATCGCCGGCGCGCGAGCCCGGGACGCTCGCGGTGGCGCTTGGGCTGCTACTGGTCGGCTTCGGGTTCAAGATCGGGAGCGTGCCCTTCCACATGTGGGTGCCTGACGTGTACCAGGGCGCGCCGACCACAGTGACGGCGCTCATGGCCGCTGCTGTGAAAGCAGCCGCGTTCGCGGCCTTGCTGCGGGTGTCGTTCGTGGGACTGGCCCCGCTCGCGCACAAGTGGCAGCCTGTATTGGCCGCCCTCGCTATCCTAAGCATGGTCGTCGGCAACCTGGCCGCNNCGAACCTGAAGCGCATGCTGGCCTACTCCTCGGTCGCCCACGCTGGCTACATGCTGACCGCCTTTGTGGCCACGCCGGCGCTGGCGGTGGAAGCGGTCGTGTTCTACCTGGCCGGCTACGCAGCGGTCAGCGTCGGAGCCTTTGGCGCGCTCGCTGCTCTTGCTCGCGAGGACCGTGAGCCCACGACCCTGGCCGACGTCGCAGGCCTAGCCGAGCGTCGCCCGGCGCTCGCAGCGGCGATCGCTATCTTCATGTTCTCTTTGACCGGCGTGCCCGTGACCGCTGGCTTTGTCGGCAAGCTGATGGTCTTCAAGGCAGCTGTCGCCGGCGGCTGGGTGGTGCTCGCGTTGACCGGCGTCGTGATGAGCGTCGTCTCGGCCTACTACTACCTGCGTGTCGTGGTGGCGATGTACATGCAGNNGCTGGCGATTCTCTGGCTGGGCGTCTACCCGGGACCTGTGTTGGACTGGGCGCGCACCGCGGCGCTCTTCCTCAAATGAAGTCGTGTGCCGTCAGCCTGTGAGTGCCTCTGCGGTCGCGCTGCGGCGCCCTTCGTCGAGACGTCGGCAGCCCTCGAGCAGCAGCTCGTCGAAGTGCTTGGCCAGAGGCTTTCCCTCACGTGCGGCGCCGGCCACGAATTCGAAGTGGCCTTCGGTCCACTCCATGAAGGCGTAGACGGCCTCCGTGCCTTCCTCGTGCGGGGTTCGTGCGGAGACGATCTGTCCGTGGCGGAAGGCGAACTCAGCGGTGTCGCTGCCATGGCGCACGCGCAGAACACCAGACAACCGTCCAAGATGACACATCTGCAGCACGCCCGGTGAGCCAACCAGCTCGAGACGCCCGCCCATGGCCGCACCCTCGCGTCCGACCGGAGTGCCGAGCTTGGCATAGCGTTTCAGGACGAGCTGAATGCGGATGAGCATCTCGCGAGCCGTCACGTGCTTGGAGACGAAGTCGTCCGCGCCGGCCTCGATGCCGCGGTAGCGATCCTCGTACTCGTCGTGGGCGGACAAGAGCACGANNGCCACGGCCAAGGCCTGTGCGGCGTTCTCGGCCTCGTACACGCGGAAGCCGTGGATGGCCATCTGCCCGCGGATCCACTTGCGGAATCCAGCGTCACCGTCGACGATCAGGGCGCGACGCATGGCGCGGGGGATGACGTCGAAGGCCAGGGGCGCGCCCTGATCCGGCTCGCGCTCCGGCGCAGTCGCTTCGGGAGCCGACGGTGCTCCCTCTGTCAACGCGCGCGCGACCTTTGCGCGCAGGCGCTCGCCGTCCACGGGCTTCGAGATCACGTCCAGGACGCCGAAGCGCTGCGCTGCGCCGCAGTCGCTGGATCCGTCTTGCAGCGTCAACAGCGGCAGATGCCCCGACATCGGATCGCGCGCCAGGGAGCGCAGCAGCGCATAGCCTTCCGCAGCGGTCGGTGGCACGAGCTCAGGATCCTCACGCCGGCGCGACCAGCGCGGCACCGCCTCAAGCACCTGCATGGAAAGATCCGCCAGCAGCAGCTCGGTCGTGCCGGCCTGCGCCAGGCGCGCGGCCGCGCGCGGGTCGTCGG
Organism: Acidobacteriota bacterium; assembly: GCA_003155335.1. Lineage (GTDB taxonomy): Bacteria > Acidobacteriota > Vicinamibacteria > Fen-336 > Fen-336 > FEN-336. Next base: position 4,188 of record PMCG01000319.1, on the reverse strand, counting down.
TCGCCGTGACGCTCAGGCCACGCGCGGTCAGGAGCCTCTCGACAACCGCGCGGCTCTCGTCGGCAGGAGCCAGGATCACGACTTGTGGCGAAGCGCTCGGCACGGCGCGTCTCCTCAGGGGCAACGCCCCGCTGGGTCACATCTCAGACCGAGGGTCCGGGACGACACTAGAAAGCGGTTGCCATGATAGCGCCCGGGTCAACGGCAATGCCACTGAGATAGGTGCCCCAATGCACTTGGGGCGCTGCGACCGCACCGGTGTCGCCGGAGAGACCGATCGGCGTGCGTCCCTCGATGCGCTGGCCCTCGGTCACCTCGATGCGACTCAGGTGACAGAGGACACTGACCAGGCCATGGCCATGGTCGATGACGACCGTCTGTCCGGCAACGGTCAGCGCGGTCGCCAGGACGACAACGCCTGCGGCCGGCGCCTGGACGACGGTGCCGATAGGCACGTCGTAGTCCAGGCCGCGGTGGTACTCGCCGTACAGGCCGTCGAGAAGCTGATTGACCGGGAGGCCGGTCTCGCTGCGCTCCGTCACGCCGAACGTGGCGCGCGCGTTCGCCTCGACAGGAGGTCGCAAGGGTCCGTTCCAGTAGGCCGTCTCCGAGAAACTGCGTAGCGCTGCTAGCAGCCGCCGACTGTCGCGTACCGCGCCGGACGCGCGTAGCAAGGCGCTGCGATCGGCCGGCAGAGAGGTCGCTCGGCTCGCGAAGCGTTGCGCGGCAACGACCACGCCCACCGCGATCCGTCGCCGGCCGCGACGGCCACGCAGCTCGACGCCAAGCTGGGCCGGTCCGGCCGGAATCGTGACCGGGATGCCGAGGAGCGCGCGTGGCCCCTCGCTCGTCGCGAAGAACGGCGCGCGCCAGCCGTCCAGCGTTGCGGCCACGGCGCCCAGGGGACGCGCCGCGCGCAACTTGACGACCAACAGACCGCCCGGCCGGGCCTGCGACGTGTCGACGGTGATCGTCAGGCCGGAGAAGTGCTCGACGAGCAGCGGCGAGTCCGCGGCGTGTGCCACTGGACCCAGAACGAAGAGGGGTGCGATGACCAGACCGCGAAGCCTCATCCACCAAGATGTTGACATCGCCTGGCGTCCGCAGCAAGCGCCGGAAGGGACGTCCTATAGACGATGCGCGACATCGATGCGAGCATCGATTGACAGTCCCCACACGAGGGCGTAGTCTGACTGTGCGACGATAGGTTGAGGCCGTACTCAAAGGCGTTCGCGGCTCATGAACCCCTATTCGTTCATTCCCTTCTCCTCGTTTCTCATCAATTCCGTTCTTGCGTCGGTCGTGCTTGCGCTCAACCCGCGCAGCAGGACCAACCGGGCGTATGCCCTGTTCGCCTGCAGTTTTGCGCTCTGGGCCTTTCTGAACTTTCTGGAGTGGAATTTTGGGAGCCCGGGCCTGCTCCGGGTGTTCGCGCGCCTTGAGCCGATCTGCTGGCTGCCTGGCACGCTTCTGGTCCTGAACTTCATCTACGTGCTCGTCAAGCGACCTCGCGACTGGATCTTCTGGTCTTTCGCGGCGATCGTCATCGTCTGGTCGGTAGTCGGCGCAGCGACAGGCTGCCTGCTCACTGGTTACAGGCACACCTACTGGGGCGAATTCGTTCTTGTCACGAACCTCTATCTGCCCGCGGTCTTGACGTCTACATTTCTGCCGGCCGCATTCGGTTTCACCATTCTCTTTGGGACCTTCAAGGCTGCCAAGGACCGCAATTTCCGCACGCAACTCATGTACTTGACGATTGGCACCCTCAGCATGTTCGTGCTTGTGATCTTCGAGAGTGTCTTCAGGACGTCGCTCCTCGGCATCGACACGTTGCCGTTTCTCGGATCATTCCTCCTGATCATTCAATCGGGATTCGTCTTCTTCGCGATCGTCCGGCACCGGTTCCTGAGCGTGGACGTACGCGATGCCGCGCATGAGATGTTCTCCCAGGTACACGAGGGTGTCTTGATACTCGATCCGAACCAGGGCATCAGCGAGATGAATGGCTCGGCGCATGCATTCTTCGGGATCACGAAAGATGAAAAGGGTGGGGACCTAGAGCAGTTGTTCGGGAAGGGCTATCGCTTCGACGAGAACTGCGAGAGCCGGGAGATCACCTGTTCGCACGGCGACCAGATGAAGATCGGGCTCCTTTCGCAGTCCGACCTTTTCGACCGGGGACGCCTCATCGGCAAACTCGTCATTGTCCATGACATCACCCGGCAGCGTGAGGAGGAGCGCGAGCGGACGCGACTCGAACACAAAGTGCAGCAGTCGCGAGCGTCGCGTCTTGAGGCGCTGGGCATGCTTGCCGGAGGCATAGCCCACGATTTCAATAACATGCTCAGTGGCGTGGCCGGCTATGCGACCATGCTGCGATTCGACATGGCCGGCATGGACGCAAAACTACTGAACTACGTCGATGGCATCATAAAGTCGGTTCACCGGTCCGCGGACCTGACGAAAAAGCTGCTGACGTTCGCGCGCCGCAGTGTCTCGGAGATGGCGCTCTTCAACCTGCACGACACGGTCATGGACACCGTCTCGCTGCTGCAACATACAGTCGACAAGCGAATCGTCATCGGCACCGATCTGCGGGCGCGATACTTCACGCTCAGGGGCGACAGCGCCCAGGTGCAGAACATGTTGCTCAACATGGCCATCAACGCCCGTGATGCCATGCCCGACGGCGGGGAATTGCGGTTCAAGACCAGGAATGAAGAGCTGAGTGCGGCCGACGCAAGGGCCTTCAATCGGGACGCCGAGGGCGGCATGTATGTCGTCGTTGACGTCGACGACACTGGCACCGGCATGACGGAGGAGGTCAAGAAGAAGATCTTCGATCCGTTCTTCACAACCAAACAACCGGGCAAAGGAACCGGACTTGGGCTCGCGAGCGCCTATGGCATAGTCGGGAGTCATAAGGGCTTCATTTCCGTCGACACGGAGCTCGGGCAAGGAACGTCCTTTCATGCCTTCTTCCCTGCGATCACCGATGAAGGGCTTGTGGAACCCGAGAAGAAGACAGCGATCGAGCGGGGGCAGGGGCGGATACTCTTAGTTGACGATGAGGAAGACGTCAGGGTGTCGGTGGCCAGGATGCTTGGCTTCATAGGGTACGCGGTCATAACCTGCGAGAACGGGGAAGCCGCCGTGCAATGGTACCGCGAGCACGATGGCGGAGCGGACCTCGTACTACTCGACGTGATGATGCCCATAATGACTGGAGACCAATGCGCTGAGGAGTTGCGCAGAATCGACCCTCTGGCAAGAATCCTCTTCATGTCAGGGTATTCGCGCACATTGTCTCCGGAGAAACTGAAGGCACTATCGAATGCCAGAGGACCGGTCAGGATGGTTCGCAAGCCATTCACCCTGGAGCACCTGTCCCGCATGGTGAAAGAGGCGCTGAGCGCGTAGCGAGGTTGGATGCTCCTGCCGCAGTCGGCGCTAGTCGTTTTCGCGGACGTCGATGCCGAGCTGCTTGCACTTCTTGTAGAGGTGGCTGCGCTCGAGATCGAGACTGCGGGCGGTGTTGGTCATGTGGCCGCCGAGCTGGCGCAGGCGTTCGCGGATGACGGCGCGCTCGAAATCCTCGACCAGGCTGTGGAGCGGGCCGTCGGTGGGCACCGCTGGCGTGGCCCGCGGCCCTGGCGTGGGGAGCGCGGAACGGACGTCTTCGATCTCGATCGTGTCGCCCTGGGCCAGGATCAGCACGCGCTCGACGACGTTGCGCAGCTCGCGCACGTTGCCCTTCCAGGGCTGCTGGGCCAGGGCGCGCAATGCCTCGGCCGAGAAGGCGCGTGAACGCCAGCGGTTGCGCCGGCAGGCGGCAGCGGCGAAGTGCGCGCAGAGCGCAGGGATGTCGTCGGCGCGGGCGCGCAGCGGCGGCGTGGCGATCGAGAGCGTGTTCAGCCGGTACAACAGGTCCTCGCGGAAGCGCCCCTCGCGCAGCAGGCTTTCGATGTCGCGGTTCGTCGCTGAGATGACGCGCACGTTGACCGCGATCTCGGTCCCGCCGCCGATGCGCGCGAAGCGCCCGCCCTCGAGCACGCGCAGCAGCTTGGCCTGCATGGCGGCCGGCATGTCGCCGATCTCGTCCAGGAAGAGCGTGCCGCCGTCGGCCTGTTCGAAGCGTCCGCGCCGGCGGTCCGCAGCTCCGGTGAACGCGCCGCGTTCGTGGCC
>PMCG01000188.1 GCA_003155335.1 Acidobacteriota bacterium | reverse complement strand
CTGGCTTTCGCGTGTCGCCGTCCGCTCGTGCCGCTGGCCTGTCTGATCGCCGCCCTCTCATTCTGGACGCTCCAGTTCGAATACGTTTTCAACAGCCAGGTCGTGGCGAGCAAGAACCAGGCGGTCACGCTTGACCGGCTCGTCACGGCCCAGGCAGAGGCGACCCTACACGATCTGCTGCGCGCGGAAAGGTGGCTGCCGAGAGGAGTGTTCGTGCTGCTCTACGACAATCTCAAGGGCGTCTGGCTGGACGAGGGTTCGCACGCGCTGGGCGAGTTCGTGGACGTCGGCCGTGAGGCGACGGATTTCCCGGTGGTGGTCGCGCGGCAGTGGTATGGCCCAGAGAAGGACGGGCAGCAGACATTCCGTCGCCCACGGGGCCGGCGCGCCAGCCTGCGCATCCCGATCCGCACCGTTGGCGACTTTGACGTAACGCTGCGCGCTCGGCAGCTGCTCGCCGAGCTGCCTGTGGCCGTGAGCCTTGTCGTCAACGGCATCAACCTGGGAGACGCACGCCTCGGTCCCGAATGGGGGGAGTACAAATTCGACGTCCCGTCGAATGCGCTGCATTCCGGTTTCAACGAGGTTGAGCTCCGGTTCTCAGCAGCGCCGCGCTCGGATTTGCCTGGCTACGAAGGCAAGAATGCGGCTGCAGCCGTTGACTGGCTTCGCTTCGTTCGCCGCGGCCCTTCGCCGGATGCGCCGCCGGCAGCGCTCTAGCGCGATCGCAAAGCAGCCACACTCTCAGGGCCTGCGTCCGCGTGTCAGCGGTTTCATTGACGGCCCCGGTTCAGCGTGCTAAATTTCGCCTAACTGGCTCAGCTACGCTAGGAAACGGAAAGGCCACGATGGCCAACAAAGAGCGATTCGGGAAGTTCATCCTCCTCGAGGAAATAGAGTCGTCGGGGCTCGGCGCGGAATACCGCGCGGCCAAGCTTGGCTCCGGCGGACTCGAGAAGATCGTCACGGTGTTGCGGCTCGGACAGGCCTTCAGCGCGCACGGTGAGATCGCCAAGGGTTTGATGGAGCAGGCCAAGGTGGCGGCGCAGCTCCAGNNCTTTCGGTCGACCACGCGCTGCTGATCGCGAGCAAGATCTGCTCCGCCTTGGAGTACGCCCACAGCCGCAAGGTCGAAGGAGCGGGGCGCTACTACCACGGCTTTCTGACCCCGGGCAACGTGGTCGTCTCGTATGAGGGCGAGCTGCGCGTCCGCGGTTTTGGCTACTGGTTGGCGCGGATTCGCGACGCGGGAGGCGTCTCGGAGGACGACTTGCTCTACCTTGCCCCTGAGCAGGTCGCAGACCAAGGCGCCGAGACGCGTTCCGACATCTTCGCCGTCGGAGCGATCCTGTTCGAAGCGTTGACGGGCCAGCCGCTCTTCCAGGGTGGGCGGACCGGCGACATCTTCGGGCGACTCTCTCGTGCGCGGCTTCTGAACCCGACGGGTGACGACGACGCCATTCCGAGGCCGATCGCGGACATCCTGGCCAGATCCCTGGCTGCGGATCCGGGCGGGCGCTACGCCGAAGTCCAGGAGCTGCGCAAGGGCATCGACACGCTTTTGTTCTCGGGCGACTTCACGCCGACGACGTTCAACCTGGCTTTCTTCATGCACTCGTTGTTCCGAGATGACATCGAGCGCGAGTCAAAGGCTCTCAAGCAGGAGCGCGAAGCCAGCTACTTCGAGTACCTGGGAGACGAGTCTGCCAGGCTGCCGGTGCCTGCGGTGACCCCGCTCCCGGCGCCGGTCGTGGTCCCGCCGCCCGCCGTGGCGCTGCCGCCGCCGATCGTCGCACCGCCACCGATTGCTGTTCCACAGCCACCGGCGAACGTGTTGCCGCTGATACCACCACCGCCGCGTTCCGTTACGCCAGTCTCCCCACGCATGCCGACGCCACCGCGTCCCTTCGTGCCTCCGCCGCTGAGCCCGCCACCACGCACTGCCAACACGCCCGTGCCTCAGCCAGCGACGCCCGAAGTGCCGGTGTTCCAAGACCCCCCGCCCGCAGCCGCCCGCGCGCCGATCACCATCAGCACGCACGAGCCGCCTGCGCGCTCGCGCGAGCCGATGGCCTCCGGGCCGATCCTCTCGCACGCCGCGGAGCGATCCAAGAGCCGGGTGGGCCCGTTCGCCATTGCGGCTGTGGTCCTCGTCGCGGTTGTCGGCGGCGGTGCGTACTACTTCTTCAAGGTCAGGCCTGGTAGCAACGCCCCGGCCGCAAACACCGTCTCGCCGCAGATGGCCGCCATCATCGAAGAGAAGCGCAAGCTCCAGGAGCAACTAGACGCCGTCAAGCGCGTGCAGGACGCAGCGGTCGCCAAGGCCGTCGAGGAGGAGACGAAGAAGCGGGAGGAAGAGGCGAAGAAGAAAGGTCAGCAAGTGGACCAGGCTGCCCTCAAGCGAGCTCAGGAGGAGGCCGCGAAGAAGGCGGCTGCTGACGCGGCGAAGAAGGCGCAAGAGGAGCAGGANNCGCCGGTGCCCACTCCCATACCGGCGCCAACGCCCCCGCCGACCCCGGGGACCTATACTTCGGAGGACCCGAACATCATCGCGCCTGCCGCGCAATGTCCTCAGCAGGTCTACCCGCCGGGGGCACTCCAGCTGCACATCTCGGGTACAGTGCGGCTGTTCTTGTCGATCGACGAGACCGGCAAGATCACGGACATACGCGTTCTCAGCGGTCCCGACGCGCTGCGACAGCCCGCTGTCGAGCACTACCGGAAGTGCAAGTTCCGCCCAGCGACGATGAAGGATGGCCGTCCCGTTCGTATCACGAAGACAGTGGCAGTCATCTACAAGCTCTAGCCACGCGGCGGTCGCGCGCGGGGACGTATGAAGAAGGGGGCCCACGCTGGGCCCCCTTCGTATTTCCTCAGGCAGCGCGCTGATACGGCGCGATGTGCGACTAGTACATGCCGCCGCCGTGCGGCATGTGGCCGCCGTGGCCGGCCTTCTCTTCCTTCTCCTCGGGGATCTCCGAGACCAGCGCCTCGGTCGTCAGGAGCAGAGAAGCGATTGAGGAGGCATTCTGCAGAGCGGAACGCACCACCTTGGTCGGATCGATGACGCCCGCCTCGACCAGGTTCTCGTAGACCTCGGTCTGGGCGTTGAAGCCCTCGTCGGTCTTCATCTCGCGGACCTTGGCGACCACCACGGCGCCCTCGTGGCCAGCGTTGCCAGCGATCATGCGCAGGGGTTCTTCAAGCGTGCGCTTGATGATGCCGACGCCCACGGCC
>PMCG01000141.1:3455-4190 GCA_003155335.1 Acidobacteriota bacterium | reverse complement strand
CTCTTCCCACTCGGCGACGCTGTCGGACAACTCCTGCGGCTCGGTGACGATTGGTACCGCGTGGTCGGCATCCTGGCAGAACGGGGCGCGCCGCGCCGGCGCGCAGGACCGATCCGCACGCGCGACGTCGACCACACGGTTTTCGTGCCGCTGTCGACGCTCGGACCAGCAGCGGGGCGCGCTCCTGACTCCATCGACGAGATCGTGCTGCGCGTGGACGCCGGCCGTCAGGTGGCACGCGCGGCGGAGGTCGCGCAGTCGCTACTCCAACGCCACCACCCCGGGGCCGCGTTCGGCGTTGTCGTGCCGCGCGAGATCCTCAAGCAGAAGGCACGCACCCAGCGCATCTTCAATGTCGTTACCGGCGCGATTGCCGCCATCGGGTTGCTGGTGGGTGGCATCGGCATCATGAACATCATGCTCGCCACGGTCGCTGAGCGCACCCGTGAGATCGGGGTGCGACGTGCGGTCGGCGCGACGCAAGTGGACATCGCGGCGCAGTTTCTGGTCGAGTCGTCGCTACTGACTTCGGTCGGCGGCGTGGTCGGAGCTGCGCTGGGGATGAGCGGCTCGATCGCCATCCAGTCCTGGGCCGACTGGCCCACGGCCCTTTCTCCGTTGATGCTGCTCGTGGCACTGTTCACCGCCTGCGCCGTCGGCATCGGCTTCGGCCTGTATCCCGCCTGGCGCGCTGCCCAGCTCACGCCGATGGAGGCGCTGCGCAGCGAGTGATCG
>PMCG01000141.1:0-3441 GCA_003155335.1 Acidobacteriota bacterium | reverse complement strand
AACCGCGCGGTCGCGATCAAGTGCCTGCCTCCGGAATTCTCGCACGACGTGGACCGCAAGCTCCGTTTCACACGAGAGGCGCGCGCGGCCTGCGCGGTCAGCCACCCAGCGATCGCGCAGATCTTCGACGTGGATGAGACCGAGGACGGCCTCTTCATCGTCATGGAGCTGGTCGAAGGCCGCACGGTGCGCGACCTGCTGCAGGCGCAGGAGCTGGATCTGCTCGGCGCGATCGAGATCGCGATACAGGTTGCCGGCGGCTTGGCGAAGGCCCACGAGAGCGGCGTCGTCCACCGCGACATCAAAGCTGAAAACATCATCGTGACCCCCGACGGCCATGCCAAGATCCTCGATTTCGGCCTCGCGAAGCTACTCGAGCCGGCCCCCGGCGCGGACGCTGCGACCGTTCTGTCTCAGATGGAGACCGTGGTGCGCACGCGCGTCGGCGTCGTCGTCGGCACGCTGCAGTACATGAGCCCGGAGCAGGCCCGTGGCCGCGCCGTCGATGGCCGCAGCGACGTGTTCTCACTCGGCGTAGTGCTTTACGAGATGGTGACCGGGCGCTTGCCATTCTCAGGATCGTCGCCGCTCGACACCTTCCACGCCATTGCCTACGAAGAGGTCCGGCCGGTGACGACGTTGCGCCCGAATCTCCCGGCCAGCTTGCAGCGCGTCGTCGGACGGTGCCTGCGCAAGCGGCAGGAGGATCGCTACCCCGATGCGCGGGCGCTGGCCACGGATCTGCGCCTGGTCAAAGAAGAGATCGAGAGCGGGACGTCGCGGCCCACACCGCTCGTGGCCCGTTTGCAGGAGCAGTTGCGCGCCCTGCGGGATCTCACCCCCGGCGAGTGGCTCGGGCCCGTCGCCGGAGCAGCGGTGGCCGTCTGGGTTCTCTTCAGGCTGTTCGCGCTGGACCACGCACCGACGCCAGCGTTGCTCGCCCTGGCTGTGATCGGGCTGCTGGTGTATCGGCGCATTCGCAATCGGCCCTATCGCCTTATCTGGCGCTTCGCACGCCGGATGGCGAAGCTGCCCGAGGTGCGCTACGTCATTGTCGACGGCCAACAGGTCACGGTAGTGGCGGACCGAGCGCTGGCGAAAACCTGCGTCCACGCCAGCGCCGTCATGGACGATACGAACGCGCGCCTGTTTGTCGGGCGGCCCTTCAGCCTCGCGATCAGGGGCGATCTCTCGGGCAGCGACGTCGCGCGACTGATGTCTCGGGCCCGGACGCTCTATGTGCGTCCCGATCTGCTAGAGATCACGAGTGGCGGCCACGAAAAGCCAACCGAACCGCAGGCGTGATGGCGTCCGGCTCGTGCCGGAGATCTCGGTGTTGCCTCTCGAAGAGCGTCGGTCCGGCCGTTTGGCTAGGTCATGCCAAAGGCTCGCGGAAGCGCGTGCTCAGATCAATGAGGGTCTTGACGCCGAAGCCGATCGCGCCTGGCCCGTAGTACTTCCATTCCTTGTCGCGGAAGATCGGACCGGCGATATCGAGGTGCGCCCAGGCCGCTGACTTCGGGACGAACTCCCGCAAGAAGAGCCCGGCGGTGATCGCGCCAGCGAGGCCTCCGGAGGCGATGTTGTTGATGTCGGCGAACGGCGTCTTCAGGCCCTCGCGGTATTCCTCGACCAGCGGCAGCTCGCAGAACGCCTCGCCGTGATTGCGGCCCGCCTGGATCACGCGCTGCACCAGGCCCGCGTCGTTGCCCATCACGCCGGCAACGCTCGGGCCGAGGGCGCGCACCACCGCGCCCGTGAGCGTGGCGACGTCGAGGATGTGCGTCGCGCCCTCCTCGCCAGCGCGAGTCAGGCCGTCGATCAGGATCAGCCGCCCCTCGGCGTCGGTGTTGTCGACCATCACCGACTTGCCGTTCTTGGCGACGAAGATGTCGCCGGGGCGCTGGGCGTTCGCGTCGGGCATGTTCTCGGCGCAGCACAAGATGCCGATCACTCGGAGATCCGGTCGCAGGCGGCCCAGCGCGCGCATGGTCATGAGCACCGCTGCCGCGCCNNCCATGTCGCCCTTCATCTCCCACATCTTGTCACCTGGCTTCAGGCTGATGCCGCCCGAGTCAAAGGTGATGCCTTTCCCGACTAGCGCCAACGTTTCGGGGCTTGAGCCGCGCGGAATGTGGCGCAGCACGACCATGTGCGGCGGATGGGCGCTGCCTTGGCCGACTCGCAACAACCCCTCGAAACCGTGCGCCTTGAGAGCCTGGGTGTCGAGGGTCTGAAGCTCGAGATCGCCTTCCTGCGCGATCTGGCGCGCCTGCTCGACCAGGAACTCCGGCGTGACCACGGCTCCGGGCTCGTTGATCAGGTCGCGGCAGCGGTTGACGTTGTCGGCGATCCACGCGTAGAGCCCGCGCCGCGACTCGGCGTCGGCCTGGTGGTCGGGATGAACGATCAGCGTGAGCTCGGCTTCTTTGGCGAGAAACTCGTCGCGTTCTTGTTGGTACTTGTCGAACGTGTAGGCGCCGAGCAGCGCGCCCTCGACGATCTTGCCGACGAAAGGGGCGGCCTCCAGCGTGTTCGCGACGACGGCCACACGCGGCAGGCGGTGGTCGCGGGCCAGGCGCAGCGCGCGGGCCGTGAAGGTCTTGGCATTCTCCCAGAGGTTCCATGCCTTCAGGCTCGGGCTCCAGAAGACGGCTAGGGCGTGGGCGCTGGCCCCGGCGGGCAGCAGGGTGAAGAAGTCGCATTTGAGCGTCTTCGCCCGGAACTGCTCAGCCGCGCGCTCCACGTGCGCGGCGACGATCGCATCGTCGATCTCGTGAAGCCGAGTCGCAGCGTCGAGGATGACCACGAGAAGATCGGAAGGCTGCGCGGAGACCGGCGTGAAGGCTAGATTGACGTGCATGTGTTCTCCCTCCGCTATGACATCACTCGATTATCGCCCAGCGCGCTCGCGGCGAGGTCAGCTCTGCGAAGCGCGACTGCGCGCGTCCTGCTCAAGCAGGCGCCGGCCGCGGCGGTACGCGAGATACAGCAGCAGAGCCACGAACACCACGGCCGCCAGCACTGCCTCCCCGAACAGCGTCACGGTGGTGAGCAGGATGCTGCGACGGTCCATGCGTGCGCCGAACTCGAGCGCTCGTCCGTCGAGACCCTGCGCGACGTCCTGGCGCCAGGTGAGTATGTTGCCGCGCTCAACACCGGCGAAAGCGTTCTTGTGCTCGTAGACCTTGCTGGGGAGGTGGAAGCGCACCGCCATCAGACCAGACCGCGCCGCATCGCTAACCGCGAGGGGCGGCTGGGGACGCGTCCTCGCGCCGTCGAGACGGAGTTGTCCGTTCTCCGGTAGCAAGGCGAGCGTGAGGTCCGGGAAGGCCGCGGTGCCTCCCAGCGCGTTGACGTCTTTGAAATCCGCCGAGACGAAGTAGTACGTGCGTCCCGAGCGTCTCGTGCGCAAGACGCGGCGCACGCGCAGGCCCGAGC
>PMCG01000344.1 GCA_003155335.1 Acidobacteriota bacterium | reverse complement strand
CGCGCAGCAGCTTCACCTGGAGATCGCGCTTGAGCTCCCCGACCTCGTCGAGAAACAAGGTCGAGCCCGAGGCCTGCTCGATCAGACCCACGCGCCGCGCCTCGGCGCCCGTGAAAGCGCCCTTCTCGTAACCGAACAGCTCCGCCTCCAGGATGCTCTCCGGCAGCGCAGCCACGTTCACGGCGTAGAAGGGACGCTCGTGGCGCTGGCTGGCCTGGTGCAGCGCGCGCGCGATCAGCTCCTTGCCCGTGCCGCTCTCGCCGTAGATGAGAACGGTCGACGCCGATGCCGCGACCTTGTGCACGATGCGGAAGACGTCCTGCATCGAGCCGTGCGCGCCCACGATGTTGTCCAGGCGGAAGCGGCTGCGCAACTCCTCGTGCAGGCGTTGATTCTCGCGCAACAGCCGGCTGCGCTCGACCGCGCGCCCGAGCGCGAGGAGCAACTGCTCGCGGTCCACCGGCTTGGTCTGATAGTCGAAGGCGCCCTTCTTCATCGCTGCCACGGCGCTGTCGATCGTGCCGTGGGCGGTCATCAGCAGCACCGAGAGACCCGGGTANNACCACGTCGAAGCAGGCGTCGCGCAGCGCGGCCAGGGCTTGGCGGCCGTTGCCGGCCGTGACGGCCTCGTAGCCCTCGGAGCGGAGGATCATCTCGAGGATGTCGCGCTGGTGCTGCTCGTCGTCCACGACGAGCACGCGTCCGCGGCTGGCCGGATGGCTCGGAGCGCTCACGAGACGACCGCCTCGACGCGCTCGGTCTGCGTGGCCGCCGGCAAGACGATGCGCGCGGTCGTGCCCTTGCCCGCCGCGCTGTCGAGGGCGATCGAGCCGCCGTGGTCGGAGACGATCTTGTGCGTCAAGGCCAGGCCCAAGCCGAGCCCCGTGTCCTTTGTGGAGAAGTAGGGCTCGAAGGCGGCAGCGATCTCCTCCGCCGACATGCCACGCCCGCTGTCGGCGACTTCGAGCAGCAGTACCTCGCCCGTGGAGTCGCGGCCGCGGTGCACCGAGACACGCAGCTCCCCGCCGTGCGGCATCGCGTCCACGGCGTTGATCATGAGGTTCAGTAGGCACGTCTTCAGAAGCTCCGCGTCAGCCATGATCGCCGGCAGCTCGGGCTCGATGTCGAGCGCGAGGGTGATGGCCTGGTCGCGCGCCTTGTGTTCGACCAGTGCGGCCACGGCGCGCACGACCTCATCGAGCGAGCACTGCCGCGTGCGCAGGCGCATGGGCTTGCCGAACGAGAGGAAGTCGCCCACCAGACGGTTCAAGCGGCCGATCTCGGACTTGACGGTGGCCAGGATGCGCTCGAAATCCGGGCGCTTCTCCGCGCTCTCCGGCCCGAGTTTCTCTCCGACGTGGTCGATCGAGAGACTGATGAAGTTCAGCGGGTTTCTGATCTCGTGCGCCACGGCCGATGCCAAACGCCCAAGCGCGGTCGAGCGCTCGGCAAAGTGCAGCCGCTCCTCGAGCAGACGCTGCTCGCGCAGCCGCGCGACCATCTCGTTGAAGGTGCGCGTCAGGCTCAGGATCTCCTCTCCGCCTTCGGGCGCGACAGCGACTTGCAGGTTGCCCGCGGCCACCTCGCGCGCCGCAGCCGTGAGCCGTTGCAGGGGCCGGCTGAAGGTCCACGACAAGTAGAGTGAGACCAGGATGCCCAGAGCGAAGACCGCCAGCGTGGCAGCGAGGCGGCTCGCCAGATTGGCATTCGAGAGCTTCGAGAAATCGTCCAGGTAGCACGTGATGACGACGTAGCCCACGCGGCGGTCACCGACCAGAATGGGGATGGTGAGGTTGGACGTGCGTGTCGGCCCGAGGGGAGGCGTGTCGAGCCCGAGCACGCCCTTGATCACCACCTGTTTGGGTCCCTTGACCTTCCGGGTCGTGACGATCCTCGATCCGACGATCGCGGGGTTGGTCGAGACTTGCACCGACTCCTCGTCGGCGATCGAGACGTCCTGCACGCCAAGGTGGCGCAACCGGTGCATCCAGTTCTCCAGCACGGCCTGCTTGTCGCCCTCACCGGCTGGCTGTTCCTGGGCAACGTCGATGGCGGTCGAGAGGTCCTCGGTGTAGTCGCGCACTTGGTTGAAGAGCTGTGCCTCGCTGCGCAGATGCAGTAGGAAGAGGGCAGAGACCGAGAGCAGCAGGAGCGAGAGCATCGTCAGCATCAGCTGCGTCCTGAGCGTCAGGGGCCGCATCGCGAGCACGATCTTCGGCAGCCTCATGGACAAGAGTCTAGCCCGGAATGGCCGCAGCCGGAGGGTGCTGCGGCCGTGGCTACTGCACGCCGAGGGTCAGTAGCGGCTCGCGGGCGTCCTTCGTGCCCGCCTTCAACGAGTAGAGCAGCGTGAGCAGGCTGAAGGTGCTCTTCGAGTTGAGATCGTCGTCGGCGATGAAGAACCAGCTTCCGCGATAGTTGACCCGCACGGCCGCGCTCGTCGGCTCGGCAGGCGCGTAGCGGATCGCGATCAGGCGGCCGAGAAGCTCGTTCCAGTCGAAGCGCTCGCCTCCCTGGCGGCGCGTGACCGTCACAAGTCCCGCACGCTCGTCCTCAGGCGGTACGGCGACCGCCTGCGAGAGGAAGTACATGGTGCCCAGCAGCGAGCGGCCGGTGAAGGCGATCTCGTCGCGCCGCTGACGGTTGAGGGCCGGCAGCACGGTATAGACCTCGGCTTGCGGATCGAGGTCGAGCAGGCGAATCACTTCGCTGCGCGCGTGACCGAGCTCCGGCGATTCGGTTGGCCGCACGTGGAGCTGCATGTGCTTGCCGTCGGCGCACTCGATGTCGAGCAGGCCCGCGACCTGGAGCTGGCGCAGCGCGTGAGCCAGGGCACGGAACTCGGAGAAGTCCGGCACGTAGTCGGGAGTGGGGCCGGCGGCCGACGTCGCGTTGCGCAGGGCGTTCGCCTTCTGAATGCAGCACATCAGCAGCCGCTCGAGGCTCCAACCCGACTGCGACAGATAGACCACGACCGACGGGTCGATCGGCGTGAGCAGGCGCTTGACGAACTCCTCGCCCTGGAGCGGCGAGTAGGTGATTGTCGGATCCTCACTCAACGACAAGCTGGCGCCGAGCGTGCCCTCGCGCGTGCCTCCGGCAGCGACCTTGCCACCCACCCCAGCGCCGCGCAGCAGCGAGTAGTGCGTGACCACCGACCCGACTTCGAGAAAGACCGGGTTGTCGCGGTAGCGCAGTCGCACCAGATTCAGCAGGAGCTGCTCAGCCGATGATCGCCCCAGTGCCTGGGCGTAGTTGGCGCGAGCGGGCTGCAAGGCATGCGGACCGAACTGCGCGCATCCGCCTGCGAGGAGCGCGGCGAGCAGCGTGAGCGAGGCGTTCTTCTGCATGGGCCCGTAGTCCTCTATTACCGGTGCACAAGAACGACGTTACCCCTGTTCGAAGCGCAGGGTCAAGCACGCGCGGCGACGGCCCTGGCCGCTGGTCGGTCGTCCGATTCCAGGACAGGCCGGCCCGGCGTGGCGGCAGGCCCGGAATAACGCCTGCGCGATGAACGAGTTGGACGTGCACGCAGGTGGAACGGCCCTTGCTCTCTCTCCTGGCGGAGGAACGGAGGTTGGCAAGAATGGTGCTCCTAGTTGACCGTGACCTCGACTGCGGACAAGCCATCGCGGCCGTGCTGCGGCGCAGCGGAGACGTCGTGCACGTCGTGCGCAACCGCTCTCAAGCCTTGCAGATGCTCCGGCGCTGGCGCTTCACGCTCGCGATCATCGACCTCTTCGTCGACGGCGGCGGGTTGGAGCTGGCGCGCGAGGTCTCCCGCCATGTGCCGCAGGTGATGCTGTGCCTGGGCGCGAGCATGCCCGAGGACGAGCTGCTGGAGGCCGCGCTGGGCTTCCCGGTGCATCGCAAGTCCGTCCTGCCTGAGCTGCTCAGAAACCCATTCGCTTCATCCAACGGTGGAGCGTCCGCGCCGACACCCCGAGGATCTCAGCGGCCTCTCCCCGTCGCCAGTGAGCCTGCTCCAGCGCCCGGCGCACACGCTCGCGGTCGCCATCGTCGCTCTCACTGACGGACGACTGGCCCGTCGCCTCGACTGCGGCCTCGGTGGAGACAGCCTGTTGCGGGACGTCGGTGTGCGCCGTCTCGCGTTCGACGATCTCCGGCGGCAGGTCAGACAGCTCGATCGTGGCGCCCTCGGCCAGCAGGTTCGCGCGCTCGACGGCGAAGCGCAGCTCGCGCACGTTGCCCGGCCAATCGTGCGCTGCCAGCGCTGCCAGGGCCTGCCGCGAGAACGGCCGCGCGTTGGGCAGCGCACGCGCGTAGTGGTCGACGAGCACGGGGATGTCCTCGCGCCGCTCCCGCAACGGCGGCACGACCACGCGCACGCCGTGGATGCGGAAGAAGAGGTCCTTGCGGAAGCGTCCGGCCTCGACCTCGGCCCTGAGGTCGCGATTCGTCGCCGCCACGAGGCGGAAGTCGGCACGGCGCTTGCGCGTCGCACCGACCCGGTAGAACGTGCCGCTGTCCAGCACGCGCAAGAACTTGGACTGGATCTCGCTGGCCATCTCGCCGACTTCGTCCAGGAACAGCGTGCCGCCGTCGGCCACCTCGACCAGGCCCGGCTTCTCGCTGCCTGCTCCGGTGAAGGCGCCGCGCTCGTGGCCGAAGAGCTCACTCTCCAGCAGCGACGCCGGCACGGCCGCGCAGTTGAGATCCACGCACGGCTTCGCGTTGCGCGGGGACAGCCGGTGCAGGTACTGCGCGAGCAGCTCCTTGCCCACTCCGCTCTCGCCCTCGATCAGCACGGGCATCTTCGCTGCCGCGACCTTTGAGAGAGTCAGCAGCACGTCCTTCATCGCCTGCGACTGGGTGACGATGTCGCTCGACAGTCCGCGCTGCACCTGGAAGCGCAGCCGCCGGTTCTCGCGCTCGAGCTGGGCCTTCTCGCCCGCCTTCTCGACGCGCATCGTCAGCTCTTCGAAGTTGGGCGGTTTGGTCAGATAGTCGAAGGCGCCCAGGCGCATGCTGGCAATGGCGGACTCGACGTTGGAGAAACCGGTGACGATGATCGTCTGGATGTCGGCGTGCTCTTGGCGCACGCGCGCCAAGATATCGACGCCCTCGGCGTCCGGCAGACGCAAGTCGAGCAGTAGCACGTCCCACTCCGCCTCCGAGAGCGCCTTGAGCGCGGCCTTGCCAGTGCCGCACACGCGCACCTCGTGGCCGCGGCCTTCGAGGAAGCGCGCCACGGTGCGGGCAAAGGTGGCCTCGTCCTCNNGCGCCGCGCCCGCGCCGCGGGCGGTAGACCAGATCGCCGCCGTGCCGGCGCACCAGGCTGCGCGCGATCGCCAGGCCCAAACCGCTGCCCTTCGTTGAATCCGTGGTGAAGAATGGCTCGAAGATGCGCTTGCGGATCGCCTCAGGCACGCCGGGTCCCGTGTCGACCACGTCCAAGACCAAGGCCCCCCGCTCGCGCGCCGCGATCAGCGTGAGCGTGCCACCGCCGGCCATCGCACGGGCCGCGTTCATCGCGAGCGCGATGACCACCTGTTTCAGCGAGTCCACGTCGATGGCGGCTGGTGCGAGTTTGGGCGGGATGCGACGGCGCGCATGGACGCGCATGAACGCCGGATGGCGCTCGAGCAGGCGCAGCACGGTGTCGACAGTCGAGGCGATGTCAGCGACGCTCGCAGGGTCCGGGCGCGCGGCGCTGTGCAGCGAGCGCAGGATGCGTTCGCAGCGCGCCACCTCGCTTCTGATCAGGTCGCGGAACTGCTCCGCCTCGCGGCGGCCCGCAGCGCTCGCCGCCTCGCTGGCCAAAGACGCCAGGGCCTCGGCGCAACCGGCAATGCTCGCCAGGGGATTGGAGATCTCATGCGCCACGCCGGCGACCAGCTGGCCGAGGAACGCCAAGCGATCGGAGGCGATGAGCTGCATCTCGAGCGCGCGGCGTTCGGTGATGTCCTCGAACCAGGAGAGCACGTGGGTGATCCGGCGTCCGTTGCGCACCGGCAGACGCAGGATGCGGAATTGCCGCGCTTGGCCGGTGGGCTCCGTCGTCTCCGCGTGAGGCTCGCCCGTGTCGAACACCCGGCGCAGGATGGGCACTGTCGCCCGATAACCCGCGGCGGAAAGGGCCTCGCGCAGGGGACGACCCAGCACCTCGGCACGCGGCCGGCCCTGCGGTCCTGTCTCGCGGCGATTGTTCCACGCCACCACGCGCAGATCACGGTCAACCATGTACAGGCTCACCGGCAGCGCGTCGAGCAGGGCATCGAGATCCGCGCACGCGGGCGTCGGTTTCGCGGCGTCTGCTGGGCGCGGCCTACGAGCGGCGCTTGCTCTCTTCATGGCGTCGAGAACCTGGACCACTGTACCTCAGCGCGNNCACGGCGACAGCGGTAGCCGGAGATCAGGGTAGCAGCATTAGGACGATCCCCTATTGACTGGACTGATACGCGCAACGTAATCTGCATTTCCTAGGGGCGGCGCAGCAGTTGATCATTGTTCCACTGCTTGGCGCGAGAGCGTCTCAACATCATCGGCGATGGAGCCGACAGACACGCGAGGAGATGTGCGTATGCGGTTCAGAGTGAGGACAGGCGCTGCGATCGTGTGGGGGGGCGCTGCGTTTCTAGTCAGCGCAGCCGCCGTTGCCGAGGCGGGAGGACACCAGCGCGTCATCATCAAGGCGTCCGACGACAAGACCCTCCAGTCGATTCGGGATCTGGGCGGGGTGGTCACGCAGCGCTACGGGAACGTCGGCGCCATCGCCGCATCGATCCCTGCCGAGCGCTACCCGGAGCTCTTGGCCGCAGTCGGTATGGACAAGGCCTTCAAGGACGAAATGATCGCCGCGCCGCACCCAGTCGAGACCGGGGTGCACGGCCAGCGCATCTCGCGCGCGGCGATCGAGGCGACCGCGGCCCAGCCTCTCGACCTGGCGGCCATCGTCGCGAAGCCCGCGGACTACCGCTCCACCAA
>PMCG01000167.1 GCA_003155335.1 Acidobacteriota bacterium | reverse complement strand
CCACGGCAGGCTCGTGAGGATCGGCCGATTGCTGGAGCCCAGATTGCGCGACGAGCGTCGGAGCAGAGCATGACCCAGGAGTCCTTCCAGACACGCTTGGCCCGTCTCGACGCCGAGCACAAGGCGCTCATTACCCGGGCGAACAGGCCCGACCCGGCGTGGTGCAGCGGCGTCTTCGAGCGCTATCAGCACCCGGTCGTGACTGCCGGGCACACGCCGCTCTTCTGGCGATACGACTTGGACCCGGCGACCAACCCTCATCTGATGGAGCGGCTGGGCGTCAACGGCGCCTTCAACCCGGGCGCGATCGCGCTCAACGGCAGAATCTGCCTGATGTGCCGCGTCGAGGGCTACGACCGCAAGTCCTTCTTCGCCGTGGCTGAGAGCCCCAACGGCGTGGACAACTTCACGTTCTGGGACTACCCGGTCGCGATGCCGGAGACCGACGATCCCGACACCAACGTCTACGACATGCGCCTCGTGCAGCACGAGGACGGCTGGATCTACGGCCTCTTCTGCAGCGAGCGGCGCGACCCCAAGGCGCCACCCGGGGACCTGAGCAGCGCTGTCGCGCAAGGCGGCCTCGCTCGCACGCGCGACCTCAAGACCTGGGAGCGCCTGCCTGACCTGAAGACGAAGTCGCCGCAGCAACGCAACGTGGTGCTGCACCCCGAGCTGATTGACGGCCAGTACGCCTTCTACACGCGACCGCAGGACGATTTCATTCAGGCAGGGAGTGGGGGCGGCATCGGCTGGGGCTTGTCGAAGAGCATGAGTCCGGCGATCGTCGACGACGAGACCGTCATCGACGCCCGCGCTTATCACACCATCAAGGAGGTCAAGAACGGCGAAGGCCCGGCGCCGATCAAGACACCCAAGGGCTGGCTGCACCTGGCGCACGGCGTGCGTGGGACTGCGGCTGGCCTGCGCTACGTCCTTTACCTCTATCTGAGCGATCTCAGCCAGCCCTGGAAGGTGACGCACCGTCCCGCCGGCTACTTCCTCGCCCCGGTGGGCCAGGAGCGCGTGGGCGACGTCTCCAACGTCGCCTTCTGCAACGGCTGGGTCTGCCGTGCCAATGGCGACGTACTTATCTACTACGCCTCGTCCGATACGCGCATCCACGTCGCCACCTCCACGATGGATCGTCTGCTCGACTACGTGATCCACACGCCGGAAGACGGCCTGCGCTCGGCGGCGAGCGTAGCTCAGCGCATCGAGCTGATTCGGCGCAATCTGTCCCGGAGCGGCGCGCGCTGAGGTGGCGCGAGCTCTGAGAGCCTCGACTATGAGCGGCGATTCACAGGATTTGGCGGCGAGCGCGCGCGAGAGCTGGGCACGGCGTTTTCGCGCTGAGCTGCTGGACAACATCCTGCCGTTCTGGATGCGGCACGCGGTCGATCACGTCAACGGCGGCTTTTACGGCACGGTCACCAACGACCTGCGGGTGCTGAACGACGTGCCGCGCTCGGCAGTGGTCTGTGCGCGCATTCTCTGGACCTATGCAACGGCGCAGCGGCTGTTTCCGTGCGAGGCCTATCTGCAGATGGCGCGTCACGCCTACGACTACCTGACGCATCGCTTCTGGGACCAGGAGCACGGCGGCGTCTACTGGCTCATCGACGCCCAGGGCCAGCCGGTCAACGACCGCAAGCACGCGTACGCGCAGGCGTTCACGATCTACGCGTTGGCGGAGTTCTATCGCGCGACGCGCGAGCCGGAGAGCCTGCGCCTGGCGCAGCAGCTCTTTGGCCTGCTCGAGGCCCACACCCACGACCGGGTGCACGGGGGCAACATCGAAGGCTGCGGCCGCGCCTGGGACCAGCTCGCCGACATGCGCTTGGGCGACCAGGAACCCAACTGCCGCAAATCGATGAACACGATGCTGCACGTGATGGAGGCCTACACCAATCTGGCGCGCGTTTGGGACGCGCCGACGCTGCGGACCGCGCTCGATGGCATCCTCCGCGTCCATCTGGACCACATCATCGACGCCCAGAGAGGGCACCTGCGACTGTTCTTCGACGACGATTGGCGCGCGCTCTCCGGCGCCGACACCTACGGTCACGAGATCTCGTACGGTCACGACATCGAGGCGAGCTGGCTCTTGGTCGAAGCCGCCGAGGTGCTGGGCGACAAAGANNCAGCGACGGCCGGTTGCTCGCCGCGCCGGCTGGCAAAGACGGCGCCGATGTCGAGTGGTGGGTGCCAGCCGAGGCAGTCGTCGGCTTCTACAACGCCTTCCAGCTCTCGTCGCAGCCGCGTTTCGCCGACGCATCGCGAAGCAACTGGGACTTTATCGAGGCGAAGCTGGTGGATCGCGTGCACGGGGACTGGTTCAAGAGGCTGGACCGCTCCGGCATCCCTGTTGCGACCAGCCCCAAGGTTGGCCCGTGGGAGTGCCCCTACCACCACAGCCGCTGCTGCTTCGAGATGCTGGCGCGTCTCGGCGCGTAGGGGCGCACGGCCGTGCGCCCTGCTCAGTGTCCAGCCAGGTGTCGGAAGCGGCCCAGGCCTGCAGTAAAGCCCGCAAAGAACGAGATCTTCTGGGCGCCATGGCTGAGCCCGACGTCGGCGCCTGCGTCCAGGACCAGGCGTGACGACACTTTGTACCCGGCGGCCCAGAGGTTCGAGACGATGCGCGGGTTCTGCGACGTTGCTCCGATCGTGTAGACCTCGCCGGTGAGCGACCAGCGCTTGTTGAGAGTGCGGCTCACGCACACCGTACCCGCGGGCTGACGCTCATGGCCGCCGCCTGCCTCTGCCGGCACGCCGAGCCAGGTCTCGATCGCGTTCACGTCCACGTGGTATGGACCAAAATCTCGACTGAAGAGGAGCATCAGCAGCGTATCCGACTGCCCGCTGCCGAGCCCCTTGGCTGAGCTGGCCGTGGGCAACTTCGCGGTGGCTTGGATCGCAAGATCCAGACCGAGGGGCCCGTTCTTTAGATAGCACCACTGCGCGCCGAGCGTGGTGTCGCCGAAGCCGCTTGTCGCGGGCGCGCCGGGCGGACCTTGACGCAGTAGGCCGTTGCCGCCGAGGCGCAGCTCGAAGCTGGACAGGACGCCGAGCTTGAGCAGGAACGGGCTCGACGACAGGCTCCCGCCGTCGCGGGGCACGTTGTCCTGTAGGCCCAGCTCCAGCTCCACCACACCCTCCTGCGTCGTGCGGGCCGGCGTGGCGAAGCTGGGCCGATTGGGGTTGACCTCGATCGGCGGCTCATCCGCCAGCGCGCACGTTGCTGCGAGCAGGCCGGTCGCCGCGGAGATATGCGCAACGCGGTGCCAGGGGAAACGCATCGTCATCGGTTCTCAGGGGAGGTGCTCAACTGCGCCTCGGCCACCAAAGGAGGTGGCGGCCGCCTGGCTCGCAGTAAGTCGATGACGGTCCGAATGAGTACCATCCAGGCCAGATAGCCCACCGCCTGTCCGCCCACGGGATGGTGAAAGTCGAAGTCGGAATAGAACGGCCGCGATTGCGTCCAGAAGCTGGCATAGAGCACGAAGGCATAGAGCCCCGCGATGGTCGAGAAGGCCACGGCGCGTCGGAGGTTGGCCGCGAACAGCAAGGTCACCGGGTACACGATGTACTGAACGCCGAAGCCCGGCGTGAGCACCAGAAAGACAGCGAAGGCGCACGCGCCGAGCTCACGGGCGCTCCACGGGCGACGCCTGGCCAGATTCACCCCGCCTAGCACCAGTGCAGCCACCAGCACGAAGTGGGAACCGTTCTCCGCCCAGAAGTGCCTCAGGTCCCGGCTGAAGGGACCCAGGTTCGGATTCGACTTCAACGCCAAAAGCATCGAGGTGATCCCCCAAGCTCCAGGGTAGGGCTCATAGTGCAGAACGTGAGCGAAGAACCCTTGCCAATGCCAAATCGCGACTGGAACAAAGGGAAGCACGCCGAAAGACACGCCGACAGTGAACCGCGCGGCCTTTCTCCAGCCACCTACGCAGGAGTAGAGTGCGGGGATCAAGAGAAGCGGGATGAGCTTGACGTTGATGCTGGCGCCGAGCGCAAGCCCGGCAAGCAGCGGCCGCTGGCTGTCGACCAACAGGACGGCAACCAATGCCAAGGCCGCGCACAGCGGATCGGTGTTGCCATGGTAGGCGGAAACCAAGAGGGAAGCGGGATTCCAGCAGAACAGCGCCACCGCCAGTGCCGCGTACCGTGCGCTGCGACGCTGCCACATCCAGTAGAGCAGGGCAGCGACGCCGGTATCGGCCAGCAGCTCCGGCGTCTTGAACAAGACGTCGAAGCGCACGCCGGTCTTGGTGGCCACCACGAAGAGCAGCTGGGCCAGAAGCCCCATCAAGGGTGGGTGGTTGAAATCCTGATGGTTGTCGTACAGGAACCCGAGCCCGCGCAGGTCGATCTCGATGGCGAAGTCCCGCCACGCGATTATGTCGTTGCTGCCCAGCGACACCTCCATCACCCAGATGCGAGCCAATAGACCCAGTAGACCGACCCCAAGCAGGATGAAAGTCAGGGGAAGCCGGTGAGAGGCCCAACGGGACAGCAAGGGTGTCTTCGACATCATCGCCCCAGCATGGACACGGCACTTTTCGTTAAGAGGCCGACCGACTCGTTCCAGGCTGAGCCTGGGCTCGCCGCAAAGTCGCTTCCCGTCCGACGCGCGCCCAATCCCACCCGGAAAAGGAGCGTACTCTGCCAGGGCACGCCAGAACTGTCAAGCGCGGCCAGTCACGTTCCTGAGTCCGGGACCGCATTGTCTGCGGCGCTGGCATCGGGCCGCTCCCGCACTCGGTCTGATCGCCCGGGAGCAGCATCGCCCGCACCTGGTCGGCTCCCGGCGTGGCTCGGCCTCGCATAGAATCCAATCATCGGTCTGGGGCGGACCGGCAGGGAGAGAGTCATGGCCAAGGCGAAGGTCGCCATCATCCGGACGGAGCCGAGCCGCGTGCTCGACGACGTGAATCGTGTCTTCGAGCTGGCGGACGGCCCCACGGCATTGGCGCCCGGGCGTACCACGATNNNNGGCGAGGACCTCAACCACTATCGCCCGATCTTCCAGGCCTACGGCATTGACGTGCGCTTCAACTTCATCGAGAAGGACATGAGCTGGATTCGCTACAAGCCGAAGGGCCGGATGCTGGCCCTGGACCGGATCTACGGCGACGACCTGCGCATCCCGGACTACTTCATCGGCAAGAACGTCGTGCATTTGCCGACGACCAAGTGCCACATCTACACCACCACCACGGGCGCGATGAAGAACGCCTTTGGCGGACTGCTGACGCACAAGCGGCACCAGACGCACACCGTAATCCACGAGACGCTTGTGGACCTGCTCACGATCCAGAAGGAGATNNGCGCAGCTCATGGGCTTTGACCCGCTCTCGATCCGCTACATCCGTCTGGCGCACGACGCGCGCCTCGGCGTGGGCGACCCCCGCGAGATCGAGGTCGTCGGCGACGGCGCGGCCGCGGCGGAGCGATGGGGCTTCAAGGTCGGCGGGTCTTTCCACCGCTTTGCCGGATGGGTGACCTGGTTCGGCCCGACGCGCTTCTTGCAGAGCTGGCTGACGCGTCCGCCGTTGCTCTACCTCGGCAACTTCTACTCGTCCTTCTACCACGACGTCCTGCACTGGCGCCTCAAGGAGCATCGTGTCTACGAGCGCTGGCTCAGGGACTCGGAGTGGGGTCAGCTCTTCGAGCAGTACGGCAGCGGCCCGCTGGGCACCCCTCCACCACGGCGCGGCTAGGCTCTGTTCAAACGGCCCTGGCGCGTCGGGGTTGACGTCGCCGATCCGGGCTAGACCTTGCCGCGGCGCGCCTCGAGCTCGACGCGGATCTCGGACATACGCTCGCGGGTAAGAGGATAGAGGAAGACCGTGAAGAGCGCGATCGCCAGACCGGCGGCCGGGATGGCAGCGAACAGCAAGCGTATGTTCGTGATGGTCTCCACGGACTGCTGGGCCTTCTGGGCATCGAATCCCGTGAGGTTGAGGATGGCGCCCGAGATGAACATGGTCAGGGCAGACGAGGCCTTCATGATCCAGGACCCGCACGCGGAGAAGGCTCCTTCGCGACGCTTGTGGCTACTGATCTCGTCGTAGTCCATCACGTCAGCGCCCATCGAGCCGTGCATCACCCAGAGCGCGGCGCCGGCCAGGCCGATCGCGCCAGAGGCAATGAGCTGCATCCACGGAATCGCCGGGTTGTAGAGCCACCACGTGGCGAGGAACGCGGCGATCCCGAAGCCGATGTCGATCATCAAGGCGCGGCGCTTGCCGAGCCGCCGTGAAAGCACGTTGATCATCGGCACGCCCAAGAGCGCCCCAAACATCGCCGCCAATCCCATGTGGCCGTTCCATGACGATCCGACCTGTTGGTCTCCGCCGGCAACGTAGAAGATCGTCGTGTACTGTCCGAGCTGGCCCACGATGGCGCTGCCCATGTTGAAGCTCAGTCCGATGACCACGATCATCAGGAACGGCTTGACCTTGAGAGTGGTGAAGAAGGACTCCTTGAGCGAGACCTTTGCCTGGTGCGTGCTCTCGACCTTGTGGTAGTAGCGCTCTTTGACGAAGGCGAAGTTCAGGATGCCGATAACGACGATGATCGCGCCCATGATGGCGCAGAAGACTCGCGCTCCTTGGAGCGTGTTGTAGGTCATGTGGCCGGTCGCGGCGTCAATGCCCACGGCGAAGAGCGCCGTTTGCGTGAAGCGAAAGGCGTAGAAGTTGGGGACCTCGAGGACCTTCTGGATCATCCCTCTAAAGGACATGAGGTTGGTGCGTTCGTTGTAGTCCGGCGTCATCTCAGCCCCGAGGCTGTAGTAGGGCATGTTGTAGCAGCTCATCATGGGTGCGTAGACCATGGCTGAGATGAGGATGAACCAGAAGAGCTGGGTCTCGTTCCAGTGGGACGACGCCATGAAGAGCATGGGCAGGCCGAGCCCGGCCAGGATCGATCCGACCAGAATGAACGGCCGGCGCCGACCCCAGCGCGTGCGCGCGTTGTCGGAGAAGCGTGCCAGGATCGGGTCGGTGAAGGCATCGACCAAGCGCGTGATCATCAGCGCCAAGCCAATGTAGAGCGGATTGACCTTCAGGTAGAGATTGAAGACCGGATAGGCCAGGCCGACGTAGAGCCAGTGGCCCCACATGTCGCCGGCAACGCCGAGGCCATAGACGACCTTGCTGCGCAGCGGGATCCTGTCTTCAGGCGCGACGACGTGGGACTGACTCTTGGTCTCGCTCATGTTCGTGCTCATAGCCGCGCGTCTGGCGGCGGGAGGGCTTGTAGAAAGGCGCCTGCTGCGGGGCGCATGGTCGGCGGATCATGGCATCGCGTGGTGGTGATGGCAAGCCGCGATTGTAGGGGCACGGCGCGCCGTGCCCCTACCTCAGGCGACGTCGCGNNAGCAGCATGTCGAGATCGCGCACACCTCCAGCCGCCTTGACCTGAACATGAGCGGGCGAGTGTTGGCGCATGAGCTTGAGATCGTCGAGTGTGGCGCCGCTGGGCGCGTAGCCGGTGGAGGTCTTGACCCAGTCCAC
>PMCG01000065.1 GCA_003155335.1 Acidobacteriota bacterium | reverse complement strand
TCGGGTCAGCGATGGCCAACTCGATCACATGGGCCTCGGTTACATCGACCTGGTTGCAGCCGCCGATGTTGTAGTTACGAAGCCAGGCTACGGCATCGTGAGCGATGCGATCGGGGCTCGCACGCGTCTTGTCTACACGGACCGCGGCGACTTCCCGGAGTACCCGATCCTCGTGCGCGAGATGGCGAAGTACATACCCTGCGTCTACGTGTCCAACGACGATCTGATGGCAGGACAACTCGCTGCCGCGCTCGACGCGGTCATCGATCTCCCCTGGCCCGTGGCCCCGCCACTCGACGGGGCCACGGTTGCCGCGAGGCGCGTCCTCGATATGGCGGAAATGGGCGACCCGAAAAAGTCCACGCGCGAGACGTGATCGGCATCGCCTCGCGCGTGGTGTCGGATCGAGCGAGGCTCGTCAGAGCCCGGCGAACTCGAGACCGGTCATCGCGTACTTCCTGATCTCAGTCTCGTACTTGCGAAAGAGAGCCACGTTTCCAGCCGGCGCGTCGAGGGCCCCGGCTTGCCGGAGGGTCTCTGCCGTGCGACTCTCGAGCTCCTTTTGCTGCTCTTCGAGAGCACGACGGCTCTCCTCGGGCAACCCCGCGCGTTCCCTGGCGGCGGCGATCTCGCGATTGGCCGTCTCGATGGATTCACGTGTCGCCTGCTCGACGGTCTTGTCGCCTGAGCTTCGCCGGAAGGCGCTGGCGGAAGCGCTCTTGTAGATGCTCTCCACCATGAAGAGGTACTCGGCGTCGCTCATACTGGCTGCAGCCTGAGCCTGGGCCTTGGCGGCGTGCAGCTCCTTGACGATCTTGGCAAAAGCCAGCAGGTCCCCGATGCCGGCTTGCTTGTCATGGCTGCGGGACTCGATCTCCGCGCGGTGCGGCTCGTAGACGGCGAAGACCGCCTTCCGCACGTCGAGGAACTTGATCAGGCGGTCCTCCGCGATGACGCCATTCGCCGGCCGTACGAACGGGTTCGCATTGGCCTGTTGCCTGAACTCCTCTGTGCGCTTGAGGTCGGCTGTCACGGTGCCGACTTTGTGTTTGAGCCACAAAGGCACGACAACGGCTGCTACGATGATCAGAACCACGGCGAGGACTGCGGCCACCCCACAACCGATCGCGATCTTGGCACCCTTGGTCAAGGTTCCCTCCTCCTCTGTGAGTCCGACTGTCATCCTAGGCCGGTCTCTCACAGGAGGTCAAGGCGTTGATCAGATCAGCGCTCAGGGGACGCGCATCGGATTCGTCGCTTCGCGAACCACGAGGTAAGATGGGTGTGTTGCGCGCGACGCGCAGGGAGCAGGTGTCTATGGAACCGACGTGGCACGATGGCTTGAGCCGAGGGGCCCTGGTGGAGCTGGTCGAAGGGCTGCTCATGGGCATCGACAAGGCCATCCCCAAGCTGGATGCAGTCGCGCACCACCTGTCGTTGATCGCGCAGCAGGGTGAGGAGTACGAGATCGTCGGTGGCGTCAGCGAGCAGGTGGCTGACGTAGCGGACGAGCTGCACTCCGCCAGTGATCGGGACAAGCTGCGCGAGTGGGGCAACGAGATCGATGCCCCTGAGAAAGCGCACTGAACCCCGCACTGCGACGCACGCCGGGATGACCCNNCCAAGAACCTGGTGGACAGCGAGGTCATGCTCGGACACCTGCGCCGCGACGGGTGCGAGATCGTGGCCGATGCCGCGCAGGCAGACGTGATTTTGGTGAACACCTGCGCGTTCATCGAGCAGGCGAAGCGCGAGTCTGTCGAGACCATCCTGGAGATGGCGCAACACAAGCGCCAGGGCCGTGCTCAACGGCTGGTGGTGACCGGGTGCATGGTGCAGCGCTACGGTGAAGACCTGCGGCGTGAGATCCCGGAGATCGACGCGCTGGCAGGGCCCGACCAGGTGCCGCAGATCGTCGGGACTGTGCGTGGCACGCGTGCGCCGCAGCACCCGGCGCACGTTCCGGTCTGGATCTACGATCACAGCTCGCCGCGCCTGCTCGCCACTCCGCCGTACATGGCCTACGCCAAGATCGCCGAGGGATGCGATTACGCCTGCTCTTTCTGCGCGATCCCTAGCCTGCGTGGCTCTTACCGCAGCCGGACGATCGATGACGTGGTGAGCGAAGCGCGCCAACTCGCCGATCGAGGCGTCAAGGAGCTGATCCTGGTCGCGCAGGACACAAGTCGCTACGGCCGGGATCGGGGCCTGGAAGACGGGCTGGCGCGGCTCCTGAGAAAGCTCGGGCGCGTCGACGGCCTGCACTGGATTCGCGTGATGTACGGGCACCCGACGACACTGAGCGATGCGGTCATTGACGCGATCGCGGAGGAGCCGAAAGTCGTCAAATACATCGACGTGCCGCTGCAGCACGCCAGCGCAGCGGTCTTGCGTCGCATGCGGCGGCCCAGCGCCCATCGTCACGTCGGTGGACTGGTGGAACGCCTGCGGCGGCGCATCCCGGGCGTGGCGCTGCGCACCACGCTGATCGTGGGCTTTCCCGGAGAGACTGCGGCCGAGTTCGACGAGCTTTTGGCGTTCGTGAGAGAGGGGCGGTTCGAGCGCCTCGGCGCGTTTGCCTATTCTCGCGAAGAAGGCACAGCAGCATTCGAGCTGCGCGGACAAGTGCCCGCACGCGTCGCGCAGGCTCGGCTGCGACGTGTGATGGAGCTCCAGCGCCGCGTCTCCCTGCGCCACAACCAAGTGCGGGTCGGCGAAAGGCTGGAAGTGCTCATCGAGGCGGCCGTGGGGGACGGCAACGTCGTGCTGCGCGGCCGCAGCGCGGCGCAGGCGCCGGAGATCGACGGCAGTATGCTGATCACCGAAGGCGAAGCGCGGCCCGGCGACTTCGTAATGTGCGAGGTGACGGGCGCTCTGGACTACGACCTGGTGGCGCGCATCGTGTGAGGCAGCGGCCGGCCGGCGCCACGCTCAGGCATCGAGGAGCACGGTGTCGGGATGCAGCGTGGGTTCGACCGCCGGATGAGGACCCTCGGCCAGGAAGCCACGTGGGCTTGCCAACGCCAAGAGCTCCCCGGTCTGGTCGAGGACGCGCAGCGGGCCGCTCGGCGCGTCGGGAAAACCTTCCAGCACAAGGCGACGTGTCAGCTCTCTTCCGTGACGCAGGGCCGCGACCCCGTCTTGTCCCACGCGCACCGCTGGCCAGTCGGGTAGCAGGCGCGCGAGCGGGATGAGCCGTTGCGGTCCTTCGTCTGGGAGGCGTTCCCAGGGCACCGCATCGGCGAGTGTGAAGGGGCCGCTGGCCAACCTCCGCAGCGCGATCAGATGGCCGCCGACGCCGAGGGCCTCGCCGAGATCCCGTCCGAGCGCGCGGATGTACGTGCCTGGAGAGCAGCGCACTTCGATCTCGATTGTGTCGGCGTCGTTTCGAAGGATGTCGATGGCGTGGACTGTGACGAGGACCGCGGCGCGCTCGAAGACCACGCCACGGCGCGCGAGCTGGTGTGCGCGCTGGCCGTCGATCCTCTTCGCGGAGTAGGCAGGTGGCCGCTGGTGGATTGCGCCGGTCAACTCGTCGCAGGCGACGCGCAGGCGCTCGGTGCTGAACGTCGCTGCGCGAGGCGGGCCGAGAGGCTGCCCCGTGAGATCGTCAGTGGTCGTGGCCGAGCCCAGTCGCACTGCCGCGCGATAGAGCTTGTCTCCGCGCGTGAGGTGCGAGGCGAGCCGGGTGGCCTTGCCGAGGCAAAGTGGGAGGACGCCACTGGCGAACGGGTCCAGGGTGCCCGTGTGGCCGACGCGGCGCATGCCAAAGGCGGCGCGCACGCGATCGACGACATCGTGGGAGGTGGGGCCGGCGGGCTTGTCGACGACCAGGACTCCGTTCATGCATCAGGTCGGTGCAGGTTAACCGTTGTCAAGGTGCCGGCGCGTAGCGGTCAGGACTCGCTGTCATTGCCCTTGACGCCCGCGTGCGTTTCGTCGAGCAGTTGCGCGACTCGATCCGTGGCGTCCAGGCCTTCGTCGTAGAGGAAACGCAGCTCGGGTGCGAGGCGCAGGCGCAGGCGCTGCCCGACCAGCCGCCGCATATAGCCCGCGGAGTGGCCCAGGCCATCGAGCGTGCGCTTGCGCTGGGCTTCGTCGCCGAGCACGCCCACGTAGACGCGGGCGAGGCGTAGATCAGGCGTCAGCGCGACGCGGGTAATGGTGACGAAGCCGATGCGCGGGTCCTTGATCTCGCGGGTCAGCAGACGCGCGATCTCCTCGCGGATTTCCTCGGCCACGCGCTCGCTGCGCCGCGTCACAAGACCTCCGTGTGGACGTCGAGTACCTCGACCAGGCGGGCCTGTTGCGCTTCCGCTGCGGCGGCCTGCAGGGTCGAGTCCAGATGCGCCGCATCGGTGTTGACGGAGACCACGGCCAGGCGTGCGCGCTGCCAAAGGTCCTGATGCTCGACCTCGGCGACGGCGACGTTGAAGCGCTCGCGCAGGCGCGTCTCGATGCCACGCAGCGCGTGACGCTTGTCCTTGAGCGAGTGCGCACCAGGGATGTGCAAGTCGAGGGTCAACAATCCGATGACCATGCGCCTCCCCCTACTTGTTGCCTGCCGCGTGGCAGCGCCTGTGCCGCGGGGCTATTCGAGCGTCTCTTTCACCTTCTCCGTGGTGAAGAACTCGATCACGTCGGCGGGCTTGATGTCGTTGTAGCCGGCAATGCCGATGCCGCACTCCAGGCCGGCCTTGACCTCGCTGGCGTCGTCCTTGAAGCGTTTGAGCGAGGCCACCTTGCCGGTGTGAATGACGACGTTGTCGCGCAGGAGCCGGACCTGGGCGCTGCGGTTGACGCGGCCGTCCTCGACCATGCACCCAGCCACGGTGCCGACCTTTGAGATGCGGAAGGCCTCGCGCACGACAGCCGAGCCGAGACGAACTTCGCGGATGCTCGGCTCGAGCAGGCCCTCGAGCGCTTTCCTGATCTCGTCCACTGCATCGTAGATCACGGTGTAGAGGCGGATGTCGACGCGGTCGCGCTCGCCGATCTCGGTCGCCTTGCGCTCCGGGCGGACGTTGAANNATGATGCGTAGCTTGATCTTCTCTTGTGGGATCTTGACGAGCTGATCCGCGAGGGCCTCGACGGATCCCTGCACGTCGGCCTTGAGGACCAGAGGCAGTTCCTTGAGCTGTCCTTCGGCGATCGCGCGGCCGAGGTCCTCGAGCTTGATCTTCGAGGACGCGGCCATGCTCTTCTCGCGCAGTTTCGCCTGGCGGAAGCTGACGATGGACTGTGCCCTGATGCTGTCGGTCACGACCAGGAACTGGTCGCCCGGCTCGGGCAAGCCCGCCAGACCGAGGATCTCGACTGGTGTGGAGGGGCCAGCCTCCTTGAGTCGTCGGCCTTGATCGTTGACGAGGGCGCGGACACGGCCGGAGACGGCGCCAGCCACCGTCAGGTCTCCCACGCGCAACGTGCCTTCCTGGACGAGGACGGTCGCAACGGGGCCGCGTCCCTTGTCCAGACGGGCCTCGAGCACGGTGCCAAGCGCGGGTCGCGTGGCATCCGACTTGAGCTCCTGCAGATCAGCAACAAGCAGCACCATCTCGAGCAACTGGTCGAGGTTCTGCTTCTTCTTGGCAGAGACGTCGACAAAGACCGTGTTGCCGCCCCAGTCTTCCGCCAGGAGGCCGCGATCGCCAAGCTGCTGTCGCACACGCTCGGGATGCGCGTCGGGCTTGTCGATCTTGTTGACCGCGACCAGGATGGGCACCTCTGCGGCCTTGGCGTGGTCGATGGCCTCGAGCGTCTGCGGCATCACGCCGTCGTCGGCAGCGACCACGAGCACGACCACGTCGGTGACGCGCGCACCACGAGCCCGCATCAGTGTGAAGGCCTCATGACCCGGCGTGTCCAGGAAGACCACCTTGCGATTGCCGACATCGACGTGGTAGGCACCGATGTGCTGGGTGATGCCACCGGCCTCCCCGGCGACGACGCTGGTCTCACGGATGGCATCGAGCAGGGAGGTCTTGCCGTGATCGACGTGCCCCATGACCGTGACGACAGGTGCGCGCGGCTGGAGGTTCTCGGGCAGGGACTCCTGGGTCTGCTCCTGGACGACGACCTCTTCGAAAGACTGAATGGAGGCCTCGTAGGAGAACTCTTTGCAGAGCTCTATGGCCAGCGCGTGGTCGATAGTCTGGTTGAGGGTGGCCATCACGCCGCGGCTGATCAGGGTCTTGATGATGTCGCGGCTCTTCACGTCGGCCATCTTCTCGCCGAGTTCCTTCACCGTGACCCCTTCGGTCAGGACGATCTTGCGCGGTGGTCCCGTGTAGGTCGGCCGCTCCTCGCGGGGCGGGGGAGCGATGCCCCTGTCCTGCTTGCGGTCGGCTCGCTTAGGCGACGGCGGGCGGAACGCCGGCGGTGGCACGCCGGCGCGCGCGGCAATCGGGCTGATGGCGCGTGCAGGGCCTGCCGGGACTCCGCCGGCCACGAGGTGGGGCGAGCGCGGCAGAGGCGCGGCGCCGGGGCGCATCGGTGCGGGGCGCGCGCCTGTGGGATACGGGGCGCCTGGATGAGAACTGGTCGGATGCGGACCAGACGGCCGTGGAGGAGCGATGGGTCGCAAGGCGCGCACGAGCGCGGGTGGCTTGGCCTCTGACGCGGCCGCGCGGGGCATTATGAGCGCGGCGGGGGATGCGGGCGCGACAGTGGGTGCCGCGGTGGGCGGTGGCGGCAACGGCGCGATCGGTCGCAGCGCGCCGACTCCGGGTGCCCGTATGATCGTTCGCTTCTCAGGTCGGACCAGGGCGGGCGCCGCTGGCGGGGCGGGCGCGGGTTCAATCGCAGGTGTGGGCTCGACGGCTTCCAATGGCTCGGCGG
The DNA here is from genome assembly GCA_003155335.1 of Acidobacteriota bacterium. Lineage (GTDB taxonomy): Bacteria > Acidobacteriota > Vicinamibacteria > Fen-336 > Fen-336 > FEN-336. The sequence goes on along the minus strand of PMCG01000065.1, from coordinate 1,061 downwards.
CCTGCGGCTCAGGCGCCTCCATCTCGGCCGGCAGCTCCGTCCCTGGTTCGGTCTCCTCTTCGATTGCCTGCGCCAGTGGGCGCGGCGTGGCCAGGCGCGGAGCCAGGCGCGGTGCTCCGGGTGGATGGATCAGCGCGGGGGAGGGTTCGTCCGTAGGCGGTGGAGCCTCGTGCTCGACCTTGGCCTTGCCGCGCCGGCTCTTGCGGGCCTCGGCCGCGGCCAGGGCCTCCGCCGCAGCTTGTTCGCGCTCGGCACGCTCGGCGGCGATGCGCGCTGCCTGCTCGCGCTCGTGTGTCTCGCGCTCGGCCTCGTCTTCCTCGCTGCCATAGACGCGGCGCCGATGTGACGTGACGGCGTCAATGGTCACTGCGCGCTTGAGTTTGTCGGCGGTGTCCTCGTCGATCGAACTGGACGCGGTGCGCACCTCGACGCCGAGCCGCTTGAGCCGCTCGATAATCTCCTGGCTCGGAAGACCCAGGTCTCGCGCCAGTTGGAAGACCCTAACGTTCCCCATCCAGCTCCTCTATGCGACTTCGCAGCCGTATCGGGCGCCGCTACTGGCCGCCCGAAGCCTCTCCATCCCCATCCGCTTTCGGTCCGTCTTCCGCGCCGGCCGGGACAGCACCTTCTCCGACAGGCACCTCCGGCGCTGCGGCGAGATCCTCCTGGACGGCCTCTGCCTCAGCCGGGACGACACCCTCTTCGGCAGGCGCCTCCGGTGCTGCGGCGAGCTCCTCCTGAGCGGCCTCCGCCTCTTGGACGACCTGTGCCGCGGCCTGCTGTTCCGCTGCGGCCTCGGCGTCGCGCCGGTCCCATTCTTCCTTGGCGAGGAGCGCGGCCTGCCGGATCTTCTCGGCGGTCTTGGGGCCCACGCCCTCGATGGTGCAAAGCTCGTCGTCCGTCAGCGCGAGAATGTGAGCGAGGCCGCCGACGCCGGCGTCGATGAGCTTTTGGATCGTCTTGTCGCCGACGCCCTCCAAGCTGCGCAGCTCGGCCACGATGCGCTCCATGCGCGCCATCTCCGCCTCGACCTCCTGGCGCTTCTCTTCCTCGCTCTTGAT
>PMCG01000189.1 GCA_003155335.1 Acidobacteriota bacterium | reverse complement strand
CACCTCGGCCGATGGCGTCAGGCCATCGAAGCCGACCATCAGGCACTGTCCGGCGAGTCTCCAGCTCTCGCGCATGGACATCGCGTCATTCAACGTCGCGGACGAAGTGAGGCATGTCGCGAGGCAGGGCTAAGCTGATCTCGATCAGACCGCCGAGCTCGCCGTCGCGGAACCAGGGCGCCTGATACACGAGCTTCNNGGTTCAGGGTGACAGTCCAGCAGACTGCGCCCGATCAAGGCCCGTCCCCCGTCCTTCGCGAAGTTGCGCGCAGCGGCCTCGTTCATCTCCAACACGACTCCGCGCTCGTCGCAGATCGTCACTGCCCCTGGAACCACGTCGAGCCATGCACGCGACGAGTCTGGCACCGCTTGTCCCTCCGACTAGCTCAGCTTCTGCCGCGCGAGCTCGTTGACCTTCTTGCCGTCGACTGCCTTGCCCAGACCGCGGAGCTGATCGAGCGCGGCCTTCATGACCTTGCCGAGGTCTTTGGCGGACGCGGCGCCTGTGGCTGCGATCGCCTGCTCCACTGCCGCACGGATCTCCTCTTCCGCTGCCTCGGCCGGCAGATACGTCCTGAGCACCCCGATCTCGGCCAGCTCTTTCTCGGCCAGCTCCGGACGCTGCCCGCGCGTGAACTGCTCTGCCGAGTCCTCCCGCTGCTTGACCAGCGACTGCAGCACCTTCACCGTCTCGGCTTCATCGAGAGGGCTGCGCTTCTCGATCTCGCGGTTCTTGAGCGCCGCCTTTGCCATCCGCAGCACGCTCGTGCGCAACGCGTCCCGGGCCTTCATCGCAGCGGTCAGATCGGCGGCGACTCGTTCGATCAGATTCATGAGGCCAAGGATATCGGCCTGCACCTTGAAGCGCAATCTGCACCCGGGAGACCCGGGCGTCACCGGCTGGAGCGCCGTTGCCGTGCTACAGTTCCGCCCGATGAGGACACGAAGGTGCGACTGACGGCACTGCCGGTGTTGGTGCTGCTGACTCTCCCCGCGCTCGCATTGCCTCAATCGCTGGGCGAGGCAGCCCGACAGGAAGCGGAGCGGCGCAAGAAGGTCCAGAGCGAGGGCCCGACCGCTCCGGTCGTCGGCGAGGAGGCACTCAACAAGGCCAGAGCCGCTCGGCACGACAACGCCACGAGCGAAGCACCGNNCGAACGACCTTGAGCGCGAGCGCGCCCAACGCGCAAGAGACGAGAGGATGTGGCGCGAACGCGTCGCAGCCGCCACTGCCCGCGTCCAGACGGCGCGCGCACGCTACGATGCGGTGAAGGACATGTCACTCGCGCCAGGGCAGGCCTTCGTCGACCGAAATGGCCGCGCCGTCGTGCGGTCTCCGGATCATCTGCAGCGCATCGTCGCCAACGCCAGGGCCGAGCTCGATGCGGCAGACAAGGCGCTCGAGGATCTCCTGGAAGCAGCGCGACGCGAAGGGATACCGCCCGGGTGGCTGCGGTGACAAGCTTCTTCATCGCCGCAGCGACGGTTGCGCTGCTCCAGTTCCTGCGCCTCAGGGATCGCCGCCTGCTGGCGCTCTGCACCCTGTTCGCCCTACACGGCCTCGCCCGCTTCCTGGGTGAGACCACAACACGTGGCATCGTCGCCGACTTGATAGCTGGATGCGCCGGGCTGACGCTGCTCTACTGGCTGCTGCCGCGACAGCCGCATCCGCCCGTCCCGTGAGCGGCGAGCCGCCCAGAGCGCGCCTGCACTACGCCTCGCCAGAGGGCGATGCCGACATTCTCTACGCGACGCGTTTTCTGGCACCCGACCCCTTGCTGTTCGTGCAACAAGGTGGACGGCGCCTGCTGCTGGTCAACGATCTCGAGCTCGGGCGCGCGCAGCGCGTGGCTCGGGTGCACCGCGTGTTGTCGTGGTCGATCTATGCGCGAGAGATCGAGCGCAAAGGATGGCGCGCCACGCCGGCGCGAGTCATCCACCGCGTCCTTGCCGAACGCGGCATCAGGCACGTCCAAGTCCCTGGGAGCTTTCCACTCGCTCTGGCCCGGGCCCTCAGCCGCAGCGGCATTCGCATCTCGACCGAGGCCGGCCCGTTTTGGCCCCAGCGCGAGATCAAGCGCGCCGATGAGGTCCGCTCAATTGCCGCAGCCCTGCGTGCAGCGGAGGCGGGCATCGAGGCCGGGATTGCCGCTCTGCGCGCCTGCCGTGTGGGGCGCGATGGGTTTCTGCGGCGCAGCAGCNNTGCGGCGACCAAGCCGTGGACCCGCATGAGGCCGGCCACGGGCCGCTCCGCGCGCACCTCCCCATCGTCATCGACGTGTTCCCCCGCGCCGACGCCACCGGCTACTTTGCCGACATCACACGCACCGTCGTCCGTGGCCGCGCCAGCGAGCGCCTGCGTGAGGTCTACGCCGTTGTCGGCCAGGCGCTCGATCTCGCCCTCACCTCGGTTCGGCCAGGGCTTCGCGGCGCGTCGCTGCATGAACAAGTGCGCGCGCATTTCGAGCGCCACGGCTACCCTACTGGCGCGCGTCGCGGTCGCATGCAGGGCTTTGTCCACGGCACCGGGCACGGGGTGGGACTCGAGATCCACGAGGCCCCTGCCATCTCCGCGCGTCGCCTCGGCCGCTTCAGGAGCGGGCAGGTGATCGCCCTGGAGCCGGGGCTCTACTACCTCGGCCTCGGCGGCGTTCGCATCGAAGACCTGGCCCTGGTCACACGGACTGGCTGCCGCAAGCTGACGCGCCTGCCGCGCACGCTCGAGGTCTGACGTCGGGCGCGCTCCTCATCGAATGAGATGGCTAGTGCCGAGCGCGCAGCAGCCCGAGGTGCGGGTGTGAAAGGACAGGCACTGTCGTCAGGGGCGGCGGCGGCGGCCCGCCACGCAGCGCAGGCACGAGCAACTCGATGGCCTTGTCCGTCGTCGTCGGCATGATCACGGTCGCAGCCAGCGCGTGCTCGTCGACGAGCCTGAGGCCGTACTCCGGCGTACCGTCGACGCCCGTGACAGGCACGTCGCGCAACTCCGGCTTGCCCAGCGTGGCAGCCAGCTCAGCCGCGGCCCGGCGCGCTCCCATGGCCATGTCGTCGTTCTGGCTTCCGATCAGGTCGCAGGCGACGAAGCCGCGCGTGCTTTCGAACCAGCGCTTGACCGCGTCGTACCCGGTCTGCTCCGTCCACGCCCCGACGACTTTCATGACCGAGATGCGCGCTCCCTTGGACGACTCCATGCCTGCCGAGCGGAGCTCCGCCGATTGCGTCGTTGGCGGACCCGTGACGTAGAGCGCGTTGCCGCCGGCCGGGAGCAGTGCCTGAAACTGCTGCCCCTGCAACTT
>PMCG01000236.1 GCA_003155335.1 Acidobacteriota bacterium | reverse complement strand
TTCCCCGAGATGACCATTGCCACCGACAGCGTGGACCCTGAGATGGTGGAGCGGCCGCGGCGCTGGGACGTTCGCTTCATCCGCAACTTCATGATGGTCTTCGGCCTGGTGAGCTCGGTGTTCGACTACCTCACGTTTTGCGTGCTGCTGCTACTGCTGCACGCCACGCCGGCTCAGTTCAGGACCGGCTGGTTCCTGGAGTCGGTCATATCGGCGTCGCTGATCGTGCTCGTGATTCGGACCCGCAGACCTTGCTTCAGGAGCAGGCCGGGCCTGCATCTGCTGATCGCCACGTCGCTGGTGGTCGCGGCCACCCTGGTGCTTCCTTACACGCCACTCGCAGGGATCCTGGGATTCACACCAATGCACTGGCCGTTCATTGTCGCGCTGGTGGGCATCTTGGCGCTCTACATCGTCGCGGCGGAGTTGGCGAAGAAGGCCTTCTACAAGAGGCAAGCGTCGTGAGGGAGCGTACGCCAGAGGGTCGAGCTTGAGGCCTCGCAAGGAACTGCCTTGAGCGCACTAGCGATTGCCGGCGCGGGCATGACGGGTGCCTACCTCTATCGGCGGCTGAAGAAAGAAGGCCGGGACGCCGATCTGTTCGATCCGGGAAGCCGAAGTGCGTGCGGCCTCACGCCGTGCGCCTGGGGCACAGCGCCGGGCTTCTTCGATCTCGTGGAGCGGACGGGTCTCGATGCCGGACAGTACATCCTGAGGCGCTTCGATGGCGTCATGATGGACGACGTGGCGATCCGGGCGGACCTCATGACCTTCGACAAGCCCCGACTCATCAGAGATCTGCTGCAGGATGCGGAGATACGGCGCCGCCCAGTGCCCGTCGAGGCATACGACCGAGTCGTCGACGCCACCGGCGTGACGCGAGCGCTGCTGCCGCCGATCGCAGGCGACCTCACGATGGGTTGTCGCGAGTATGTCGTGGAGACCGACGAGCCGCTTACGAACCAGATCCGGTTGGGTAGTATCGGCTATGCGTGGCGCTTCCCGCTCGCCGGCAATCGGTGCCACGTCGGCTGTGGCAGTCTCCTCGAGAATCCGCAGCACATCCTCGAGCGGCTCGGCTGGATCGGCGGTCGCGACGCGCGGCAGCCGACGAAGATCCGCTGCGGCTGCTCCGGAAGGATACGGCTGACGGGTCCCCATCAATCGCAGCCGTTCGTCGCGGACGGCTGCCGCGATGGAATCTGGGGCATCGGCGAGGCCATTGGCTGCGTGGCGCCCCTCGCAGGGGATGGCATCGTGCCTGGGATGCGCAGTGCTGAGCTCCTGCTTGCGAACTGGGACAGGCCGCACGAGTACGCAGAGGCCGTGCTCGCCGAGTTCGCGTGGATGGAAGCGGAACGGGCGGTCGTCGACAGAGTAAGGCAGGCAAGGCGCCTGGGAATCCGAGAGGCCGGTGTGCTCAGGAGAAACGCGAAGAGAATGGGCATGCAGGTGGGCCTGCGCGAGGCGCTCGCCCTGCTTCTGAACCTGCGATAGCGCGAGGGAATCGGGAGTGCTCCGAACCGTGACCGAGAATCTCTCCAAGCTGGAATCCGTGCCACGCTTCTTCTCGGGGACCGGGTCCACGTCCCCGCGACAGGGAGAAGGTGTCAGCGTCGTTCTCCGTCCGGCGCTGCCGATACGCCCGCGCCGCGGGCGGCCCTCGGCCGCTCGGGAATGGTGCGAGACTCGGAAGGTCCACTCAGGCGGACGTAGCTGACATAGGCCACGATGCCGACGTTGATCAGCAGCACGGCCGCCTTCAGCGCGCTCGCGTGGTGGACGAGCGCCTGGATCTCGAACGGCAGATAGATCGCTCCGGAAGCGATCGCGAACCACTCAGCCCAGGCGCGCGCGCGCCACAGGCCGTAGGCCTCGACTGCCCGGACGATCGTGTAGGCGAAGGCCCCGGATGCCAAAAGCCAGAGTCGCGTGTCGGTCGTCCGCGCGGCTGCTTCGATGAAGATCCGCGGATAGTGGCGTGCCGGGTTGAGGTGGAGATGGCGCACGATCGCCTCTGCCGCGCGCTGGACGTCTTTGTGCAGGAGCGCCAGCAGGCCCAGCCCGGCTACCATCACCAGCAAGCCCTTGGCCGCCTCGAAGGCGGCCACTGTTCGGAGTCCCGCATTCGGTGGACGGTGCGTTGCCATGGCGGGGTCAAGACTGACAGAGAGTCGTACCCGTGTGCAAACCCCCGCTGCCCGCCCGGTTGTTGGCGCGCGACCGCAGGCGTAACATCGTCTTCCCATGCCCGCACTGAGGAGCCCTGGCGCCAGCGCCGCTTCGCGCGTCGGCGACGTCTGGGGTGGGCTCGCGGCGATGCTCGTCGCCCTTCCCTCGGCGATCGCCTTTGGCCTGATCATCTATTCCCCTCTCGGTGCAGACCTTGCCGCGCAGGGCGCCATCGCGGGCATCCTGGGCACGATCGCGATCGGCCTCGTGGCGCCGACTTTCGGTGGCGCACCGCGCCTGATCTCCGCGCCCTGCGCCCCGGCCGCCGCCGTGCTGGCCACGCTGGCCGGCGAGTTGCTGGCCGGCACCCCGGGCACGGTCGCGCCCCTCGCGCCCGAGCGCATCGTCGTGCTGCTGACGCTGGTCGCGCTCCTGTCCGGCGCCCTGCAGTTTCTCTACGGCGCAATCGGCGGCGGCCGGTTGATCAAATACATCCCCTACCCGGTCGTCTCGGGCTACCTGAGCGCCGTCGGCGTGATCAT
>PMCG01000093.1 GCA_003155335.1 Acidobacteriota bacterium | reverse complement strand
AGTCCACCGAACAGCCGCGCGTGGGGAAGGATTTCACGATGGGAACCTCACCGCTCGTCCATGATCCTTCCCGCGGAGGCGGTCCGCTGTGATCGAGATCGCTGCGTTGCGGCAACCCACGGCAGCGACCATCGGCGCGAGCCGCTCAGTACACGGCGGCGATCGTCCACTTGCCGGTGTCGCCGGGGTACTTGTTGTGCGCCGTGTCGAGGACGGTCGCGGCGCCGTCGACGCGTGGGACGCCGGCTGGCACGCCGCACTCGTCAAACGCGGACGCGAGATCGGGATCGGAGAAGCTGCGGCGACGGTCCACGACGAAGTACATCGGCCGCTCGCTCATGCCCGTGGTGAAGCGCACGCCTAGATCGAGCGCGACGTCTTTCTCGGCTGGGCCCACGAGCACAAAGGCGCCGTAGGGCATGTTGCCGCGTTCGCCGCGCGAGCGACGGCAGAGGCGGTACGGCGGCGCGTCGACCAGGTAGTTGCCGCTGGCGTCGAGCGGCACTTCCAGCACCTTGCGTTGGGCAACCGTCAACGTCGCCGTGCCGCGTGCGCCGCTGTATGCGAAGAAGCCGAAGGCCGCTCGCGCAGCCGGAGCCGGCGCGCTCTGCCAACGCGTCCAACCCTCGTCGCGCTCGAGGGTGACGAGCCGGATGCGAGCGACTCCGCCGAACGAGCGCCTCTTCCCTTCGGCCGTGACCAGCGTGGTGCGCGTGGCCGAGCTTTGCAGCGCGTAGCGCGCCGTGCGGCGATAGTCGCCGTCATACTCGAGCTTCAGCGCCACTGTGAATGGCCACTCGCCAAAAGCCGGGCCCTCGTAGAAGCGCTGCTGATCGGCGTGGCGATCGGCGCGCAGCCGGAGCGGCTCGCGCTGCTGCACGGTCATGCGCACGATCAGCGGCGTCGAGGCGTCCGCCGGCAGATCAGCGGCCACGATCGGCAGTGCCCACCACTGCGGGTAGCGGCGCCAGTCGCGGCCACCAGTCGAGGTCGACTCCGGAAGGCGCGGCATCGTCGGAATCAGCTCAGCCCCCGGGTGCGCGTGGCCACCGACCTCGACCGCGACGCTGTCCGCAACGCCGCGCGGAACCGTCATGTCAAAGACGACGAAGGCCTCGCGCGCCTGACGCACGCTCGCGAGCGCCTCGGGCGAGAGCCGGATCTCCTGCTCGATGGTGGCCGTCCGACCTCCGACGTCGAGCCAGGTCTCGTGCCATTGGCGATCGCGAAGGGCATGCGCGAGGACGAGCGCTGCCAGGCCGCACCAAGCCAGGGCGGACAGATACTTGGCGCGTGGCGCTGCTCCAGCCGCACCCGCGATCCAAATAAACGGCAAGGCCAGAGCGGCGAGCCATCCAGCGACGCGCAGCGCGCGCGCCAGCTCCGGCGCTGCCGCAAAGAGCGCGACACCGAGGCCGATCCCGCAGGAGGCGGCGATGGCACCGCAGAGCAGGGGGCGTGAACGGGATGCCCGACGCAGAACGAGCGGATTGGCCAAGCGCGCGGCGCAGGCTCCTGCCGCAGCCAACAGGATCGGCATCACGGGCTGGTTGTATCGCGGCCAGGAGAACATCACGCCGTGCAATGCGAGCAGGGCCAGCGGCAGCAGGAACACGCCGAGCGTCGCAGCGCTCTCCGACGCGAACAGCACCAGTCCTGCTAGCGCGAGCAGGCAGACTCCCTGGTGGACAACCACCTGCGCGCGGTAGTCAAAGGGGTAGTCCCACTTGTAGTCGTTCGCCGGCCGAGCGTAGAGGCGATAGCCGTTGTCGAGCACGGTGAGGGCCGACGCGATCGGCCGGGCCGCGACATAGCGCGCGGTGAAGCCGAGCTGCCGTCTGGTCGAGCTCAGCAGGCCCGGGTGCTGCTGATTCTCTTGCGACATTTCCAAGTAGTACGGCACCTCTTTGAAACGCACGGGGCCGGGCCAGCCGTCGCTCTCGATGAACATCCAGAAGCCCACCGGGTAGGGCGTCTGATAGGTGAGATTGCCGAGACGGAGCACGTCGTCGCGCGTTCCGACTGCACGGCCGATCGCCCACCACGCCACCGGCAGCGGGACCAGGGAGAGCGCCAACGCGAGTGCCAGTCCGCGCGTGCGCGGCGTGCGTATCCACAGACCGGCAGAGGCCAGGAGCACCAGCGGCAACACCACGAACATGTAGGTCACGAGCTGGGTGCGGACGAGCAGCGCGACACTCAGCGTGAGCCCAGCCGCGGCGAGCAGGCGCTTTGATCCGCGCTGGACGCCGGCCAAGTAGAACCACGCGGACCACACGAACAGACAACCGGTGATCGGATCGGGATAGAACCGTCCGGTCTGCACCGCGAAGCTGGGATAGACGACGGCCAGGGCGAGACCGATCCAGCCGCCCCAGCTCGATCGTGCCAGTCGCCGCCCCAGGAGAAACGTCCCCAGCATGGCCAGGGTGTTGAAGAGCGCAAACGCGATGCGGAAGAAGGCGAAATCCCCTGGCCGCAGGGCCTCGAGTGTGGCGAAGATCGTGCCGACGCCGATCAGCAGGAACAGCCCGCGCACGGACTCGAACGCAGCCGCGAGCGTGCCGCCGTCACGCAGGCAGCGGAGAGCTTCGAGGAAATGCTGGCCGGTTTCGTAGTACCCGCGCGGATCGCCGAAGAGCATGGGCTGCGGATACGCGCTGAAGAAGTAGAGCTGCACGCCGAGCCCGGCGGCCAGCAGCGCGATCAGGATGGCGACTTCGGCGCGCTTCATGAGCCGTCATTCTACGCGAGGAGCGCTCGCCAGCTAACTGCATCGTCGGGATGGGGCGTTTGACTCCTCCGGCTAGGCATCGCGCGACGTCGGGCGCCGCCGCCGCTGCTGCTGGAACAAACCGACTAGCAAGAGGCCGGTAGTGAACCCACCGATGTGGGCCCACCAAGCCACGCCGGTCGTCTGCGCCGAGAGGCTCAGCGCGCCAGCCACGAACTGCTGCAGGAACCAGAAGGCCAGCACAAAGAACGCCGGGATGCGCGCAATCTCAGTGAAGAAACCCAGCGGGATGAGCGTCACGACGCGGGCGCGCGGAAAGAGCACCAGGTACGCGCCGAGCACGCCGGCGATCGCGCCTGAGGCGCCGATCGACGGCAGGCGCGAGGCCGGATCGGCCCAGATGTGAGCATAGGAGGCCGACCAACCGCAGACCAGGTAGAAGACGAGGTAGCGCAGGTGGCCCANNTCGACGAGCTCGAGACGGTGATCGCTGCCGGTGTAGAGTGCCGGAATCACGCTGGCCTCGCGAAAGAACTGCTCTAGGCCCGGGCCCATGCCCAGCTCGAGCGCGAACGCGAAGACGTTGAGCGCGATCAGCGTGTAGTTGACGAGGGGGATCGTCCGCGAGGGGATATCGGCGCGCAGCGGGATCATCGACCGAGCATGTCGGCGACGGCCTTGTCCCAGGGGCGCAGAGGCGCCAAGCCTAGGCCGCGAGCCCGGGCGTTGGAGAGCACCGAGTAGGCCGGCCGGCGCGCGGCCAGCGTCAGCTCGGCGGTGCGGATGGCCGTGACGCGGGCATCGACGCCGGCCACGGCCAATGCGTGGCAGGCCAGCTCGTGCCACGAGCAATGCCCTTCATTGGTCACGTGCAAGAGCCCGCGCGCGCCGAGATCGACGAGCTGCAGCAAGGCCGCGGCCAGATCCGGGGCATAAGTCGGCGAGAAGACCTGATCGTCGACGACGCGCAACGGCTCGCCGCGCCGTGCGCGTGCGAGGACGCGCTCCACGAAAGAGCCTCCCTTGTCGGCGCTTCCTCCCACGCCGATGACCCCGCTCGTGCGCACGATGAGCTGCTCGACGTCCGTCGCCATCGCCATCAGCTCGCCGGCGCGCTTCGAGACGCCATAGACGTTGAGCGGTCGCGCTGGATCGTCCTCGACGTAGGGACGGTCTTGCTGTCCGTCGAAGACGTAGTCGGTCGAGACGTGGACCAGTAGCGCCCCTGTTTCGCGACAGGCGCGCGCGAGGTGGCGCACGGCCACGGCGTTGACGGCCATGGCTTCTCCCGGCTCGCGCTCGGCCGCGTCCACGGCGTTGTACGCAGTGGCGTTGAAGACGACGTCAGGCGCGACCTGGTGCACGCGTTGTTCGACGGCGGCAGCATCGCGCGCGTCCAGGTCCGCGCGATCCCCGGCCCACGCGCAACGCTCGCCGAGCAATCCGCACAGCGCACGCCCGAGCTGGCCGTGCGAGCCGACGACCAGCGCTCTCACGCCTGGATCCTTGCGGCCAGGCGGAAGTCGCGCTCGGTGAGCCCGCCGACGTCGTGGCTGCTGAGCGTCAGCGTGACCGTGTCGTACTCGATCAAGATGTCGGGGTGATGATTCGCCTCCTCAGCCAATGCGGCGACCCGATTGGCAAAGGCCATGGCCGCCTTGAAGTCGGGGAAGGTGAATTGTCGGCAAATCACGTCGCCGACTCGCTCCCAGCCGCTGAGCGAGGCGAGCCTGGCGGCGATCGTGTCTTCGGGTAGGCCTGCCATGACGGTCCTCCTGTCGCGCCTTTGTTGATCGTACCGCGGAGGGCGACGGGCCGGTGAGACTCCGACTCAGCCCGTCGGTTCGGGCGCGACTGCCGGACGCCGTCGCCGTCGTCGGCGCCGCCGTCGGCGGGGCGCGCTCAGCGCCTCGGGCGCGGCCGTCACGTCCGACCCTGGCGATTCGTGTGTCGGTGGCTCAGAGTCGAGGCTGCGCCAGCGCAGCGCCACCTCGCGCCCGTCGAGCCCGCCATGGATCTCGAGCCACCTGAGGGCCTCGGGGAAATAGTGACGGCTCGCCAAGAGCCGCCGCGCTCCAACCGAGGCATGCTCATCCCGCAGGCGCCGCTGGGCGACGAGGATCAGGCGCAGGCGGTCCATGTCGCGCCGCGCGAACGGCAAGGCCAACGGTTCGACGTCACTCGGCGCAGGCGCTTCCTCCACCTCGCCCAGTGCCTCGATCTCCGCGTCGATGTCGTCGACCGCAAGGTCCGCCTCGGCCTCAGTGACCTCTCCGTCGTGCTGCGCTCGCCGCCGCGCCTGCCTGCGCGAGTCGCGGCGCAGCGGCACGCCGAGCGGCACCAGCAGCGTGCCCATGACGATCGAGTTCGTCAGCGCGTCGATGGCCGGTGCCTGCGAGTTGCGGTAGTCGTCGAGGCGACTCAGGCTGGCCAACAAGGCCTCGCCATCCCGCGTCAGGGCCCGATCGGCAACCGGCAGGAGATAGGCCAAGAGGCCGACCTCGTGCAGTCGCACGAAGGTCTCTCGCGCTGCGCCCATGCGCAGGATCTTGTAGAACTCCTCGAGGATGCGCGCCGGGCTGCTCTTGACGATCTCGCCGCGGTGGGTGCGGATGGACTCGATCGTCTCGCCGTCGACAGTGAACCCGAGCCGCGTGGCCAGGGCGATGGCGCGCAGCATGCGCACCGGATCTTCGCGGAAGCGCAGGTCCGGGTCGCCGATGGTTCGGATCACGCGCCGCTCGAGGTCCCCGAGCCCGCCGACGTAGTCGATGACCGCGAAGGTGGCGATGTCGTAGAACAGGGCGTTGACCGTGAAGTCGCGCCGAAAAGCGTCCTCCTCCGGCGTGCCGAAGGTGTTGTCGCGGCGGATGAGCGGATCGCCGTCCTCGGACTCGGCCTTGCGCCTAAAGGTGGAGACCTCGATGACGTTGTTGCCGAAACGCACGTGGCAGAGGCGGAAACGCCGGCCGATGATGAAGCAGTTGCGGAAGAGCTTCTTCACCTGCTGGGGATGCGCGCTGGTCGAGATGTCGAAGTCCTTCGGCGAGCGACGCAGCAGCAAGTCGCGCACACCGCCGCCGACGAGGTAGGCCACGGCGCCTTGGTGCTTCAGCCGGTAGAGGACCTTCAGCGCGTCGGGATCGATGTTCTTGCGCGAGAGGGTGTGCTCGGCTCGCGGCAGGACACGGGGTTCGGTCATTTCTTGGAGGTCAAGCGCAACGCCACCATTCTCGCCCGGTATTGTACACGGCCCGCGCCACGCTGCGAGCGCGCCACTACTTGTCGCTGCGGCCCTCGATATAGCCCAAGCTGCGCAGGCGTTCCTGCACCTCGGTTTCGGACAGCGGCGTGCGGCCAGAGGCGCCTTTTGCGTATGCGTCGACCAGACGCCGCTTGTAGGCCGCCAGCTCCGCTACCATCCGCGCGTCCCGCGGGTTGTTGGCGTCGAAAAGGTCGCGTGTGAGCCCCGCATCTGCCTTGAGGTCGTACAACTCCGGCGGCAGGTCGCGCCCGAGCCGGCTCCGCACGCGGTAGAACAGGTCCCCGTGGCGGGCGGCCACCCACATCCCGGGCGGGTCCAGCTCGCGGAAGAGGCTGCGAAACAGCGTGAACGGCGCGGAGCGCTCGTAGACCGCGTGCGGCACCAGCATCGTGTGGCTGAAGGCGGTCAAATCAGGCGGCGGGGTCGTGCCGCGCAGGGCCGGAGCGAGATCGACCCCGTCCACTGCTGCGCGCGGCAGGGCGATGCCTGCCAGCGCGGCCAGGGTGGGCAAGACGTCGATCGAGCGCGAGACGCCTTCGTACACGCCCGGCGTGAGGCCCGCACCGCGCACGAGCAGCGGCGGAGACAGGTCTTCGGGCGTCAGCATGAAGCCGTGCATCCACTTGAAGGTGGCGTTCGCGCGGTAGAGCATCTCGCCGTGGTCGGCCGTGAACACGATCAGGCTCTCGTCGGCTAGGCCTGCCGAGTCGATGGCTGCGACGACCTCGCCGAAGAGCTCGTCCAGGTACTCGATGCGTGAGGCGTAAATGGCCCCCAGCGCGGCCACCAGGCGCTCGCGATCGCGCGGCGTGAGGCCCAGACGGCGCGCGGTCTCTTCGTAGTTGCGCTCGAGCGCCAGGCGCTCGGTGTGGTACAGCTCGCCCCAGCGGAGGATCTCGTCCGTCGAGAGGCCGGAGCACGCCTCTGGATAGCGCTCGCAGAACGGCCCGACCCGGTCGAGTCGATAGGCGCCGTGCGTGACGGTGAACGCCGTCGCGACAAAGGCGCGCAGGTCTGGCTCGTGGCGCAGGCGTTCGAGCAGATGCACGAAAGTCGGATCGCGCGCCTCCAGAATCGTCTTCCTGACGCGGCCCGGTATCACGCCCCGCGCATAGCCCAGCTCGGCGGTCGCGATCGGGTGGCCGTCCCAGAAGAACGTGCGATACCCGGCGCGCTCGAACACCTCCGGCATGAGCGTGGTCGCATCTCCGAGCTGCGCCGGATGGACGAAGATGCCGTGGCGGTCGGCCTGCGTGCCTGTGAGCAGCGCGGCGAAATCCGGACCGGACATGCCGGCCTCGGTCTGGTGCCGCAGGAACACGCGGCCCTGGGCAGCGAAGCGCGCGAGGTGCGGCGTGTAGCGCACGTTCGGCGAGTAAGGTGCGAGGTAGCCCTTGTTGACCGAGCAGGTGGCGTAGAGCAGCACGAGGCGCGGGCCACGGACCGCGGTCGCCTTGTCCGTGCAGGCCGCCGAGGCGAGCGCCAGAGCGCCTGCGACGGCGGCTGCGGCCATGCGCCGGCCGGGCCGACGTGATGGGATTCGGGCTGGTCTCTCTCTTCTCACGACCGAGGCGGCCCCTCTCATGGCCGCGTGCCAGACGTTAGCACGGACCTCGCGCCTGCCGGTCACGGCCGGAGACCGCCGAGCGCTCGGCGGCAGGCATTCGCTCG
>PMCG01000115.1:3380-4445 GCA_003155335.1 Acidobacteriota bacterium | reverse complement strand
CTGCTCCATTGGGCCTACGCGCTGCCCGCGTTCGTCCTGACGGAGCTGCTGCGACCGCGCGCGGAACGCCGTTGGGCTCGCCTGGCCGCTGCATTCGGGGTCTCCTTTGTCGTGGCTCTGCCGCAGATCGTCAATCTCACCCGCGACTACAGCCCCACCCAGAAGAGCCCAGTCTCGCTCCAGACCTGGGACAGTACCGACATGGGCAGGGCGCTGGCGCCGCTGCACTGGATCACTCTGGATCTCGGTCTGCTGTTCGTGCTCGCCATTGTCGGCGCCGTGGTGCTCTTCAAGCGCCGCACGGCGGTCGACTGCGCTCTGTTCGGCACGCTCGTTTTCGCCTTTGCAGCGAACGTCGTTCAGCCCATCTTCACCGCCTTCGGGGTGGCCCCCGAGGTGGACGATCTTCACTACTTCTTGCGCTTTGCCGCCGCGCTGGCGGGCGGAGCAGCGCTTTCCGCGCTGGGGCGGCTCTTCTCGCAATGGAACGTCGCGGCCGCTGGCCGCGGGTATGTCTTGGTGCTGGCCGCCTGCGTCCCGCTGACGTTCCCGGCCTACTGGGATCCGCCCACAATGGACAAGTTCTTCAGCAACGGGACGCAGCCGTTGCCACAGAAGATCGTTGCCTGCGCCGACTGGATCCGCACGCACACGCGACCAGACGCGGTCGTCGTCGCAGGCTCCAGGTTTGCCCAGCTGATACCGGCACTCTCGGGACGACGCGTACTGCTTCTCAGCTGCCGCGCCCCGGGAGACTACGCAGCCCGCAAAGCGGTCGAAAGCACTCTGGCGCTCGAACGCGACGCGGGCAAGGTGAGGCAAGCGGCNNTACGGGAGGAGTACGCCGGCCACGTGCCTGCGTGCTCGGCCGCCTTCGAGCAGGTGTACAAGGATAGTAACGTCAGCGTCTTCGCCCTGCGTCCGGTGGACGATGGAGCGGTGCGGCCCTAGCGCTCGCCTGCTCTAAGCGCTCTTGGCTGGCGCGCGGTTGCGGTAGAGGGCCGGGTCGACTGCGCCCGCCATGGCGTTGGCGTCGAGCCGGCCTCCGAGGAAGGCGTTGATGCG
>PMCG01000115.1:0-3368 GCA_003155335.1 Acidobacteriota bacterium | reverse complement strand
CGCCCGAGCATCTTCTTCTGCGAGGCCAGGATCTCGTCGAGATCGCGGCGAATAAAGAGGACCTTGTAGTTGAGGTCAGACGGCAACGACTTCAGCAGATAGGAGATGACCTTGATCCCTTTGCCGCGCGCCTCCCGCAGCCAGCCGCGCTCGGTCTCACTCGCGAGGTTCTTCACGCGCTCGACCTCGTAGTAGCCCTTGGGATTGTCTTCGTCGGCGGTGCGCAGGCCGTCCGTGACCAAGGCGAGCCCACCTGCCTCGAGCATCTTCATCAGCATCGACGTG
Source organism: Acidobacteriota bacterium (assembly GCA_003155335.1). Lineage (GTDB taxonomy): Bacteria > Acidobacteriota > Vicinamibacteria > Fen-336 > Fen-336 > FEN-336. The sequence goes on along the minus strand of PMCG01000115.1, from coordinate 3,083 downwards.
CCTGAGCGCGGCAAACCCGAGACGACAACGACCGGCAGGCCGAAGCGCAGCCGACGGTAGAGCCTGTGAAGCGACGCGAACATCCGCGAGTCCTTTCCCTCTTGGCGGCGCGGCGCCGCCCGTGAGCGGCGGCTGCCCTGGATGACCGGCCAAGCGGCCTCATAGGATAGACTATGTCGCTCCTCGGGGTCGATGTCCGACCCGCCTCTTGCCCTGGAGACAGCGTCCGGGGACCGGCAGCAAGCGAGGTTGTGATCGCAGTGAGATCGACTCGGGCGTCAGTTTGGCTATTTCTGGCCGCAGGCAGCCTTGTCTTCCTGGCCACGCCGGCGCACGCCTACATCGGCCCTGGCGCCGGTTTCGCGCTGCTCTCCTCGGTCGGCGTGATCTTCACGACGATGGTGCTGGCCGCGGTCGCAGTGCTCGCGTGGCCGTTCCGCACGCTTTGGCGCATCCTGCGTCACCCGCGCCGCGTCAAGCCCTGGGCCAAGCGGCTGATCATCGTCGGCTTCGACGGCCAGGACGCGACGCTCACGGATCGCCTGCTGGCCGAAGGTCAGCTCCCGAATTTCAAACGCCTCGCCGAGCGCGGNNGGCGTGCATCCGGCCAAGCACCGCATCTTCGACTTCCTCGACCGCGACGCGCAGACGTATCTGCCACGTCTGTCGTCCACGCGCATCGGCGAAGTCGAGCGCTTCTTGAAGCTCGGACGCTGGCGCTTCCCCATCGGCAAGCCGGAGCTGCGCCTGCTGCGCGGATCAAAGCCGTTCTGGACGATCCTGGGCGAGCGCCGCATTTGGAGCACGGTGCTGCGCGTGCCGATCACGTTTCCACCGGATCGCTTCTACGGCGCGCAGCTCTCCGCGATGTGCGTGCCGGATCTGCTCGGGTCGCAGGGCACGTTCCTGCTGTTCTCGACGCGGCCCAGCGGCGAGCGCTTCAAGGAGGGTGGCGTGCGCGTGGCGCTGGCGCGCAACGGGAACGGCTTCACGGGGCACATCGACGGTCCTGAGAACATGTTCCTGGCGGGCAAGCCACCGCTGACGATCCCTGTCGCGATCACGCCAAAAGGCGACGGGCAACACGCGAGCGTCACGCTCGGGGACGCGGCTGTCGACCTCGAAGTCGGCCGGCTCTCCGATTGGGTCAAGCTGACGTTCCCGGCCGCGCCGCTGGTCAACGTCACGGCGCTCTGCCGCGCGATGCTCATCGAGCTGGGCGAGCACGTCTCGCTCTACCTCACGCCGCTCAACTTCGACCCTGAGAACCCGGCCATGCCGATCTCGCACCCGTCCTACTACGCGACCTACCTCGCGAAGAAGATCGGGCCGTACGCGACGCTCGGGCTGGCCGAGGACACCTGGGCGCTGAACGAGGGCGTCATCGACGACAAGACGTTCATCCAGATGACGCACGACATCGACGACGAGCGGCAGGCGATGTTCTGGGCAGCGCTCGATCGCCTGCGCACGGGCACGCTGACGTGCGTCTTTGACGCGACCGACCGCATCCAGCACATGTTCTGGCGCTATCTCGAGCCCGGGCATCCGGCAGCGCGCGGGAGCGACGGCGGGGAGCACAAGAACGCGATCGAGGACCTGTATCGTCGCAATGACGCGTTCCTCGGGCGTGTGCTCGAACGCCTCAAGCCTGGTGACGTGCTGGCCGTGCTCTCAGATCACGGCTTCACGTCCTTCCGCCGCGGCGTCAATCTCAACGCTTGGCTCAAGGCCAACGGCTATCTCACGCTCAAGGACGGCGCGGACGGCCACGCTGAGTGGCTGCGCGACGTCGACTGGTCGAAGACCAGAGCCTACGCCCTTGGTTTGGCAGGGATCTATCTCAACGTCAAGGGACGCGAGGCCCAGGGCATAGTCGCGGCGGGCGACGAGAGCGCGGCGCTGCGGGCCGAGTTGGTCACGAAGATCTCGGGACTGCGAGACGACGAGCGCGGCGTGCCGGGCATCACCGAGGCCTTCGACACCGCCAGCCTCTATCACGGCCCCTACCTGCACGACGCGCCGGATCTTCTGATCGGCTACAACAAGGGCTACCGAGCGTCGTGGGACTGCGCGACGGGCGTCGTCTCCGGACCGGTGTTCGAGGACAACACCAAGGCTTGGAGCGGNNGCGCCGACCGCGCTCAAGCTCTTCGGCATCGAGCCACCGGCGCACATGGACGGCCGGCCGCTCTTCACCGCGAACCCGATGCAGCGCAATGGCGCAACGCACGCTGCGAGCGCCGTTCCGGAGCCAGCGCAATGAGGCGATTCCGGCAGGGATGGATCCGGCCGACTGTAGGGGCCGGCCCCTGTGCCGGCCCGATGCGTGGGCGGCCACGGGGGGCCGCGCCTACGCGCCAGGTCGGCCGTGCCCGAGCGGTTTGGCGCCCGCTGCGGCTGGGCATCACGGCTGCCGGCGCAGCCACGATCGTGCTCGCGTTTGCCGCCTGCATCCAGCGCGCACCGCAGGACGTCGCCAAGCGCCGCGTCATCGTCCTGGGCCTCGACGGGCTCGACTACGGTCTCGTCAGTCAGATGCTCGCCGAGGGCAAGCTGCCCAACATCGCCCGCCTCGCCAAGACGGGTGGATTCCAGCCTCTGCTCTCTTCGATCCCACCGCAGAGCCCGGTCGCGTGGTCGGATTTCATCACCGGTCAGGATGCCGGGGGCCACGGCATCTTCGACTTCATCCACCGCGATCCACGCACCATGGAGCCGTATTTTTCGACGAGCCGCACCGAAGCCGCCACGCGCGTGCTCCCCTTGGGGGATTGGCAGATCCCGCTATCGAGCGGCAAGGTCGAGCTGCTGCGGCGCGGCCAGGCGTTCTGGGAAGCGCTCGAGCGACGCGGGATTCATACCGAGATCCTGCGCATCCCGGCCAACTTTCCTCCCTCAGGTACGGCCTCGATCGAGCTGTCCGGCATGGGCACGCCTGACCTGCTCGGCGGCTATGGCACGTTCACCTGGATCACCACGGATCGGCTCGCATTCCTCGGCAAGCAGATCTCGGGCGGCGTGATCGAGCGCGTCGACAACGAAGGCGGCGTGGTGCGCGCGCAGCTCACAGGCCCGGACAA
>PMCG01000087.1 GCA_003155335.1 Acidobacteriota bacterium | reverse complement strand
TAGCCCTTGATCGTCGCCAGCGCCTTGACCATCTCGGCGTTGCCGCAACAGAACCCCACGCGCCAGCCGGCCATGTTGTAGGGCTTGCTGAGCGTGGTGAACTCGACGCCGAAGTCGCGGGCGCCGTCGGCTTGGAGGAAGCTGGGGGCCTGATAGCCATCGAAACAGGTATCGCCGTAGGCCAGATCGTGCACGATCATGATCTGGTGCCGATCGGCCATGCGCACGACCGCGTCGAAGAACGCAGGCTCGACCGTGATCGCGGCCGGGTTGTGCGGGTAGTTGAGGATGACCATCTTTGGCTTGGGCACGACAGTATCCAGCACGCGCTCGATGCGATCGAGGAACGCCTTGTCGTTGCCGAGCGGGACCGAGATGGCATTGGCGCCGGCCAACACGACGGCATAAGTGTGGATCTGGAAAGCAGGATCGCCGACGACCGCGGTGTCGCCAGGGCCCAGCAGGGCCAGGCAGAGGTGGCTGAACCCCTCCTTTGAGCCGATGGTGGCGATGACCTCCGTGGCAGGGTCGAGATCGACGTTCCAGCGGCGCTTGTACTTGAAGGCCATCTCGCGCCGAAGATTGAAGACGCCGGCGGAGACCGAGTAGCGGCTGTTGCGCGTGTCGCGCGCGGCCTCGCGCAGCTTGTCGACCACCGCGGTCGGCGGCGGATCGGTCGGGTTGCCCATGTTCATGTCGATGACGTCCGCTCCGGCACGGCGTCGCTCGTAGATGAGCTGCTTGAGCTTGCCCAGCATGTACGGCGGAAGGCGTTCGATGCGGTTGGCGACCTGGATCTTCATGACACCTCGTGAGCGTCGTTGGCGGCTGACTGCGCGCGTCTCTTCGCTGCCAGCGCTGGCAGACGGAACACTATAACGGAGGTTCGCCCGGGGTCGTTAGGCCGGCGTGGTGACGCGCCAGCGTCCCACGCCAGGCCGAATAGAAACGGAACTGCGCCACGTTGTCGAGAAACGTCGCTGGCTTGCGTTCCCGCGCTCCACCTCGTCTCGTCGAGAATGCATCGGCAAGGGAGCTCCGCTGCGTGGGACTGCTCACACCAAGCGCCGGCGCTTCCCAGCGAAAGCCCTGATCGATCTCGACAGCGGCAGCCAGACCAGCGATTGCCGCGCGGAGACGGAGCAGCGTCGACTCGATGACGCCGTGCGCCTGCGAAAAGGCAAATGCGTTGGCGTCCACCTCGATCGGGCGCGACGACATTCTGGTGTGTACGTGACACAGATCGCTCTCCGCGACCCGCGGAGCAGGAGCGTGCCTGAGCTCACGCATCGAGCGCGTCTCCTCGCTCAACGGCTCTCTGCGGATGGGCCCCCAAATGACGAGCAGCACGTCGTCGGCGACGAGCTTGAGAGGCTCGCCGCCAGAATCGAGGGCGAACATGCCATTCGCCGGGTCGCCGCCAGTCGCGATCAGCGGCTGCGACGCCGCGCGCACTGCCGACTCTGAGAGCGTGATCGCGCTCACTCCTTGCATCGCCAGCCGGGCGGCTTCAGCCCGAGCCTCTGCCACAGGCAGGATGCGATGGAGCAGGTACCGACTGCGACGTCCGAGAGCCGCGATCTCCGCGCTGCGGTGCCCCAGTGTGGCCGCGGCTGCCTGCGCATTGGTCGAGGCGTCGACGACAAGCAACAACCGGTCGGGCAGAGCGATCGTCGTCTGCGGCTCTGGTTTTTCGATGATCGGCTCGGGAAGCTCCGCGCCGCAGTAGATGCATCGCCGCCCGACGACGGCGATCGGTCGCTGACAGGCTGCGCAACGGCCGTGCGCCGGCGCGCCGGAAGCCTCGCTCGCAGGCTCAGACATTGAAGCGGAAATGGACCACGTCGCCGTCTCGGACGAGGTACTCCTTGCCCTCAAGGTGCAGCCAGCCCTTCTCGCGTGCTGCCGCCATGGAGCCAGCGCGCACGAGGTCCTCGAAGGAGACGACCTCGGCCCGGATGAATCCACGTTCGATGTCCGAATGCACGGCCCCGGCCGCTTCTTGCGCCCGCGTGCCGCTGCGAATCGTCCAGGCGCGGCACTCGTCCTCACCAACGGTGAGGAAGGAGATTTGGCCCAGGAGCGCGTATGTCGCGCGCAGCACGCGATCCAAGCCCGGCTCGCCGAGCCCGAGATCGTCGAGAAAGGCGCGGGCGTCGTCGGCATCGAGGCGCGCGATCTCGGCCTCGATGGGCGCCGAGATCGGACAAAGCTGCACCTGCGGCCGATCGGCCAAGGCTGCCAGACCTGAGCGCTCGAGGAACGACGCCGCCTCGCGCATCTGCGTCTCGCTGAGATTGACGGCCAGCAGCAGCGGCTTCTCCGACAACAGGGAGTAGTTGCGGAGCCTCAGCCGCTCCTCCGGGGCGAGCTCGATCTCACGGATCGGTCGCTCAGCCTCAAGACCCTCCTTGAGACGCAGGAACAACGCCTTTTCGCTGACGTCCTCTGGACGGTTGGCCTTCTTGATGTTGGCCTCGAGCCGTTCGAGGCGGCGCTCGACAGCGCCCAAATCGGCGAGGATCAGCTCCAGCTCAAGGAAGCGAGCATCGCGAAGCGCGTCGACGGTATCGTCGGGGTGTGGCACGGCGTCCGATTCGAAGGCGCGCACGACGTGAACGAGCGCGTCGATGTTGCGCAAAGCCGGCAGATCGATCAGCGTCGAAGCGGTCCCCTTGCGAACGCCAGGCACGTCCACGTACTCCACCGTGGCGAGAGTCTTCTTGCGGGGCTTGAAGAGCTCCGCCATGCGCTCGACGCGAGGGTCGGGGACGCGCGCCACGCCCACACGCGGCTCGGGGCGCGAGCCCAGAGGCGGCGGTGGCGCTCCGGTCAGCAGCTCGAAGACCGTGCTCTTGCCGACAGATGAGAGACCGATGATGCCTGCGCGCATGGGGAGATTATAGCGACCGTTTCGCCCGGATCGTGGAGCACAGGCGTGTCACAGGACCGAATCACCCGCGCGAGCAGGCTGGCACACACCAAAGGCGGGCCCCCCGGCTGGGCCGGGGGGAGTCAACGCATAGGTAGGGAATCTGGGAAAAGAAAATCTAGTTTGCGGGACTGCTGCCAGTGGCAGAGCTATCAGTGGATGTGGTTGATTTAGGAGAGCTGGTCGCGGAATCCTTGGTTGAAGACGAGTCGGCACCGGCCGCCGCTTCTTTCTTGGATTCCGCAGATGATTTGGGACCGTAGTCGGTGACGTACCAACCGCTGCCCTTGAACTGGATAGCGGGCGCTGAGATGAGTCGCTGGACGGCCTCGCCGCAGGTGGGACACACGCCAAGGGGCAGATCGGAGAGCTTCTGCAGCACTTCGAAGCGTCCGCACCGCCCGCATGTGTATTCGTGCAACGGCAAGAGTCGTCCACCTCCTCAAGAAGTATTCTATCTCCGCCGGCCGCGCGGGTCAAAACCCGGACCCCGGGCGACACAGTGTGCGTAGTGGCACTCCGAAACGCGCCTTGACTGGTATCTCGCGCGGGGAACAGAATGCGAATGCGGTCGCCTCGAAATGGGGAGGGAGCGTGTGAGCGAAAACAGCACCCGCATCGAAAAGGACACGTTTGGCGCCATCGAGGTGCCGGCCGAGCGTCTATGGGGCGCGCAGACGCAACGGTCGCTAGAGCATTTCAAGATCTCGGGCGAGCGCATGCCGCGGGACTTGCTCCACGCGTTGGCGCTCGTCAAGAAGGCGGCCGCGCAGGTCAATCGGGATCTAGGCCTCCTCGATGAGTCGAAGGCGCGCGCGATCGTGTCGGCGTGTGACGAGGTCCTCTCGGGCATCCACGACGACGAGTTTCCGCTGGTCGTGTGGCAGACCGGCAGCGGCACGCAGACCAACATGAACATGAACGAGGTCCTAGCCAACCGCGCCAGCGAACTGCTGGGCGGCCAGCGTGGGCAGGGGCGCCTGGTTCATCCCAACGACGACGTCAACAAGAGCCAATCGTCCAACGACGTGTTCCCTGCGGCCATGCACGTGGCGGCCGTCCACGCGCTGCGCACGCGCGTCGTGCCGGCGGTGCGAGCCTTGCGGGACGCGCTGCGAGTGAAGGCCGAGGACTTCGCTTCCATCGTGAAGATCGGGCGGACCCATCTGCAAGACGCTACGCCACTGACGCTCGGTCAGGAGTTCTCCGGGTACGTCTCGCAACTGGACCACGGCCTGGCGCATCTCGATGCGGCGTTGCCCCACTTGTGCGAGCTGGCGCTCGGCGGCACCGCCGTGGGCACTGGGCTGAACGCCCATCCCGAATTCGGCACGCGCGCGGCAGTGCGACTGGCCGAGCTCTCAGGGCACGCCTTTGTCACGGCACCGAATAAGTTCGAAGCCCTGGCGAGCCACGATGCCCTGGTCCACGCGCACGGCGTGCTCAAGACGCTCGCGGCCTCGCTCATGAA
>PMCG01000170.1 GCA_003155335.1 Acidobacteriota bacterium | reverse complement strand
CAGGAGGTCGACAAGCTCAAGCAGGAAGTGCAGAAGCGCACCGGCAAGGAGGTCTTCGTCAACATCCAGGAGATCTTGAAGCCGGAGCTCGACGCGCAGCTGGTCTCGGAGTCGGTGGCCATGCAGCTCGAGAAGCGCATCGCTTTCCGGCGCGCCATGCGCAAGGCCGTCGACGCGGCGCTGCGCTTCGGCGCCAAGGGGATCAAGATCCGCGTCTCGGGGCGCCTGAACGGGGCCGAGATCGCGCGCTCCGAGTGGTACCNNTTCGGCCAGATCGGCGTGAAGTGTTGGATCTACAAGGGCGAGATGGACGCGCTGCGCCCTGGCAGGGGGCTGTAGGGAGATCATCCGATGTTGATGCCCAAGAAGGTCAAGTTCCGAAAGCAGCAGCGCGGCAGGATGGCCGGCAAGGCCTGGACCGGTGGCACCATCGCCTTCGGCGACTGGGGCCTGAAGGCGCTCGAGCCCGGGTGGGTCACGGACCGGCAGATCGAGGCGGCGCGCATCGCGATCACGCGCTTCATCAAGCGCAACGGCCGCATCTGGATCCGCCTCTTCCCTGACAAGCCCATCACCAAGAAGCCACAGGAAACCAGAATGGGCAAGGGCAAGGGCGCACCCGAAGGTTGGGTCGCTGTCGTGAAGCCGGGCCGCATTCTCTATGAGATGGAGGGCGTGAGCGAGGCCGAGGCGCGCAAGGCGCTGATGCTGGCGGCGCACAAGCTCTGCATCCGCACCAAGGTGGTCTCGCGACTCGAGGGGGTGGGGCGGTGAAGGCCGAGAAGGTCCGGGAGATGAGCGTCGACGAGCTCGGCACCAAGGAGCACGAGCTGCAAGAGCAGCTCTTCAAGCTGCGCATGCAGAAGGCCACTGGCCAGCTCCAGAACGCCTCGCGGCTCGGTGAGGTGCGCCGGGACATCGCGCGTGTGATGACGGTCCTGAAGGAGAAACGGCGATGAGCGAGATCGAGCAAGGCCAGGCGCAGGGCGTGCCCGCTGCGCCGCTATCCGACAGGCGCCGGCGCGGCGAGAAGCTGGGCGTGGTCGTCAGCGCGAAGATGCAGAAGACCGTGGTCGTCGCCGTGGGACGCGTGACGCATCACCCTCTGTACCAGAAGGCGATCCGCCGCACGTCGACTTTCATGGCCCACGACGAGCTGGGAGCCAAGGCGGGCGACACGGTGCGCATCGTCGAGTCGCGACCGCTCTCGCGCCACAAGCGCTGGCGCGTGCGGGAGATCGTCAAGCGCGCGAGTCTGGTCGCAGCAGAGTCTGCGGCGCAGCCTCAGGCCGAGTAGCGACGGAGGTCCACCATGATTCAGATGCGAACCATCCTCGACGTCGCCGACAACTCGGGTGCGCGCCGGATCTCGTGCATCCTGCCGATCGGCGGGTCGACGGGGCAGTACGCGGGCCTGGGCGACATCATCACGGCCAACGTCAAGGAGTCGGCGCCCGACGCGCCCGAGCCGGTGCGCAAGGGCAAGGTCGTCAAGGCCGTTGTCGTGCGTTGCGCCAAGGAGCAACGTCGCCGCGACGGCACCTACATCCGCTTCGACCGCAACGCCGCCGTGCTGATCAATGAGGCCGGCGAGCCGATCGGGACGCGCGTGTTCGGACCCGTGGCGCGCGAGCTGCGCAACAAGAAGTTCAGCAAGATCGTGTCGCTGGCCCCGGAGGTGCTCTAGCCATGGCCGCCACCATCGAGCGCATGCGCATCCGCCTGCGCAGGAACGACCAAGTCGAAGTCCTCTCCGGCAAGGACGCCGGAAAGAAGGGCAAGGTTCTGCAGGTGATTCCGGAGAAGAACCGCGTCCTGGTCCAGGGCGTGAACTTCATCAAGCGCCACACGCGCCCGAACCCGCAGCGCCAGATCAAGGGTGGCATCGCCGAGCGCGAGGCGCCGATCCACGCCAGCAACCTGATGGTCGTGTGCGGCGAGTGCGGCAAGAGGACGCGCATCGGCAGCATGCGGCTGGAGGATGGCCGCAAGGTGCGGGTCTGTCGCAAGTGCAAAGGAGCCTTGGACCGGTGATGAGGCCGATGCGAGACGCGAGCCGGACGCGGCACACGGCGTCTAGACGAGAAGGATAGGGTTCACATGAGTGCGCGACTGAAAGAGACGTTCGTCAAAGAGACGGCCCCGCGCCTGATGAAGGAGCGCCAGTACGCCAGCGTGATGGCGGTGCCCAGGCTGCGCAAGGTCGTCATCAACATGGGTGTGGGCGAGGCCACCCAGAACATCAAGGTCCTGGACGCTGCCATGGAGGATCTGGGCAAGATCGCAGGCCAGCGGCCGGCGATCCGCCGCGCTCGCAAGTCGATAGCCGCCTTCCGGCTGCGCGCGGGCATGCCCATCGCGGCCACGGTCACGCTGCGCGGCGACCGCATGTACGAGTTCGTCGACCGGCTGATCAGCATCGCCCTGCCGCGCATCCGCGACTTCCGCGGCATCTCGGGCCGCGGCGGCGACGGCCGCGGCAACTACACCCTCGGCCTGAAGGAACAGTCCATCTTCCCGGAGATCGACGCTTCCCGCCACGGCGGCGCGGAGCAGGGCATGGACATCACCTTCGTGACCACCGCCCGCAACGACCAGGAGACGCGCGAACTGCTCGCCCAGATGGGCATGCCGTTCGCCGGCCGGTAAGGAGAAGCGCAGTGGCCAAGACATGCTTGATGGAAAAGGCGAAGCGCGCGCCCAAGTTTTCGTCGCGCAGGTATTCCCGCTGCAGGCGCTGCGGCCGGCGGCGCGCCTTCATGCGCAAATTCCAGCTCTGCCGCCTCTGTTTCCGCGAGCTGGCTGTGTCCGGNNGGCGACCGCATGTACGAGTTCGTGGATCGCCTCTTCAATGTGGCATTGCCGCGCGTGCGCGACTTCCGGGGCGTGCCGACCAACGCCTTCGACGGCCGCGGCAACTACACGCTCGGGCTGCGCGACCAGATCATCTTCCCCGAGGTGGACTACTCGAAGGTGGAGAAGCTGCGCGGCATGAACGTCACCTTCGTCACGTCTGCGCACGGCGACGAGGAGGCGAAGCTGCTGCTGACCTACCTCGGGATGCCTTTCAGGAGTGCACGGTGAGCCGGGTGATGTGGCCTGCCGACATGAGGCGGGGATGGAGAACGGGCAGTCTGTGCGCCGCCCGTGTGGTCGCAGAACGGTAGGGAGAGACCAGAGTGGCGAAGATCTCGCTCATTGCCAAGTGCCAACGGACGCCGAAATTTGCGGTGCGGCGCTATTACCGCTGCCGCGTGTGCGGTCGTCCTCGTGGTTACCTGAGGAAGTTCGAAATGTGCCGCATTTGTTTTCGTAAGCTGGCCCTCGCGGGAGAGATTCCCGGGGTCATCAAGGCCAGCTGGTAGGCGCGGAGGAACCCATGAGCATGACCGATCCCATCGCGGACATGATCACGCGGATCCGGAACGGGGTCCGGGCGAAGCTGGCCCGGGTCGACGTTCCCGGCTCGAAGCTCAAGGCGGAAATCGCTCGCATCCTCAAGGATGAGGGCTTCGTCCAGAGCTTCAAGCTCATCGAGGACCGCAAGCAGAACGTCATCCGCGTGGTCCTGAGGTACGGTCCGGGGATGGAGCGGGCCATCACGGATCTGCAGCGTGTCAGTCGCCCGGGTTGCCGGATCTACTGCGGCAAGGACGAGATCCCGAAGGTCTATGGCGGTCTCGGCATCAACGTCCTGTCCACGTCGCGCGGTGTGATGACGGGGAGGCGTGCCGCCCGCGAGGGTCTGGGCGGCGAGATCCTCTTCAACGTCTGGTGAGGGAGAATCCATGTCGCGCGTCGGCCGCAAGCCTATCGTCGTACCGAAGGACGTCCACGTCCAGGTCACTGAGACGCGGCTCTCGATCCAGGGGCCGAAGGGATCTTTGACGACGCCTGTCCCCGCCGGCATTCGCTTCGCCGTCGAGTCCGGCCAGCTGGTCTGCTCGCGCTCGAACGACGAGCGACAGCAGCGCGCTCAGCATGGCCTGGCGCGCGCGCTGGCGCAGAACGCCGTCAAGGGCGTGACCGATGGCTTTAGCAAGGAGCTGGATATCGTCGGCGTCGGCTATCGCGCCCAGGTCGAGGGTGCCAAGCTCATCTGTGCGCTTGGCTACTCACACCCCGTCGAATACCCGATCCCCGAAGGCATCAAGATCTCGGTGGAGAAGCAAACGCGCGTCACGGTGACCGGCATCGACCGTCAGAAGGTCGGCCAGGTCGCTGCCGAGATCCGGCAGTTGCGCAAGCCTGACCCTTACAAGCAGAAGGGCGTGCGCTACGTGGGCGAGGTCCTCAAGAAGAAGGCCGGTAAGGCCGGAGCAACAGGTGCAGCCAAGTAGAACAAGGAGGACGGGTACGCCTGAGGCGAGATCGCCTCAGGGCACGCCCGGCGGTGCGAGATGAGCGTGAAGACCAAGGAAGACATTCGCGAGCGCATCCATGCGCGCATCCGCAAGCGGCTGGCCGGGACGCCTGAGCGTCCGCGCATAGCCGTGTTCCGTAGCCAGAGCCACATCTACGCGCAGGTGGTGGACGACATGGCTGGCCACACGCTTTGCGCCGCAGGCTCGCGCGACAAGGAAGTGCGCGCGGACCACAAGCGCGGCTCCGGCGTCGCCGCGGCCAAGGCCGTCGGGACTCTGCTGGCGCGCCGTGCCATCGAGAAGGGTATCGCCGCCGTGGTCTTCGACCGTGGCGGTTTCAAGTACCACGGCCGCGTCAAGGCCCTGGCGGACGCTGCTCGCGAGGGCGGGCTCAAGTTCTGAGGAAGAAGGACGATGAGGGCACCGATCGAGAAGATCGACGTTTCCAGCCTGGAGCTCAAAGACCAGGTCGTGGCCATCAACCGTGTGACCAAGGTCGTCAAGGGCGGTAAGAACCTGTCGTTCACCGCCCTGGTCGTGGTGGGCGACGGCCACGGTCATGTGGGTTACGGTCTGGGTAAGGCGCGCGAGGTCGCATCGGCGATCAAGAAGGGCATTGAAGGCGCCAAGAAGGGCATCGTGCGTGTTCCGATCACGGCCAAGGGGGCGACGATCACGCACACCGTGCTGGGACGCTACGGCGCGGGCGCGGTCTTGCTGAAGCCGGCTTCGGAAGGCACCGGCGTGATCGCGGGCGCGGTCGTGCGCGCCGTCATCACCGCTGCCGGGATCCAGAATATCCTGACCAAGAGCCTCGGAAGCACGACGGCGCACAACGTGGTCAAAGCCACCCTGGACGGGCTGTTGCACCTGAAGGAGCCACACCGGGTGGCGCGGCTGCGTGGCATTTCGGTCGAGCAGGTGTTGGGCGTGGAAGAGCCTCGCACCGAGGCCGCAGGGTCATAGGGGGGTCTGATGGCTGGAAAGGCTCACAAGAAGAAGACCCTGAAGGTCAAAATGATCGGCAGCGTCATCGGGTGTCCGGAGAAACAGCGGGCCACCGTGCGCGGTCTGGGTTTGCGCAGGCTGCATCAGGTGGTGGAGCGCGAGGACACGCCGTGCGTGCGCGGGATGGTCAGGAAAGTGCCCCACCTGGCGGTGATCGTCGAGGAGTGATACTCCGGGCGGCAGGTGTGCCTGTCGCGCACGCGGGCTTGGAGGAATAGAGATGGCGCGAGGCGCCGATTCGAAGAAGCAGGCAGGCAGTTCCAGCGGGCTCCACAATCTGCATCCCGCCAAGGGCAGCGTGCGCCAGCGTACCCGCGTCGGCCGCGGGCGGGGCAGTGGCCTGGGCAAGACCTCCGGCCGCGGCGAGAAGGGCCAGAAGAGCCGCAGTGGCTTCTCCCACAAGGTGGGCTTCGAAGGCGGTCAGATGCCGTTGCACCGGCGCGTGCCCAAGCGGGGTTTTCACAACATCTTCCGCAAGGAGTACGCCTGCGTCAACGTCGGCCAGCTCGAGATCTTCGAGGCCGGCACCATCGTGACGCCTGAAGTGCTGATGCAGCGCGGCACGGTCAAGAACCTGCGCGACGGGCTCAAAGTGCTGGGCGACGGCGAGCTGACCAAGTCGCTCACCGTGCGAGCGCACAAGTTCAGCGCGCGTGCTCAGCAGGTCATCGCAGAGAAGGGCGGCAAGACGGAGGTCATCGAGCGCGCGGCGCGCCCCGAAGCCTAGACAGGTAGACCACCATGCTGCAGAGCCTGCGCAACATTTGGGACATTCCGGACCTTCGCAAGCGGGTCCTCTTCACCTTGGGGATCCTCGCCGTCTATCGGCTGGGGAGCCACGTGCCCACGCCGGGCATCAACGCCAAGGCTTTGATCGACTTCTTCCAGCAGAACCAGGGCAACTGGCTCGGGCTGGTCGACATGTTCTCGGGCGGGAACCTGGGCAAGGTCACGGTCTTTGCCCTCGGGATCATGCCGTACATCTCGGCCTCGATCATCCTGCAACTGCTGACAGTGGTCTGGCCGTACCTGGAGAAGCTCTCAAAAGAGGGCGAGCTGGGGCGTCGCAAGATCACGCAGTACACGCGCTACGGGACCGTCTTGCTCTCGATCATCCAGTCGGCGGGCATCGCGGTCTGGCTCGAGAAAGTGACGCTCACGGGCAATGCCCGCATCGTCGCACACCCAGGCATGTCCTTCCGCCTGATGACCATCCTGACGCTCACCACAGGCACGGCCTTCATCATGTGGCTCGGNNGAACAGATCACCGAGCGCGGCATCGGTAACGGGATGAGCTTGATCATCTTTGCCGGGATCGTCGTCGGATTCCCGCGGGGTCTTCTGGACACGTTCGGCAAGATCAGGCGCGGCGAGCTGAGCCTGATCACGGCCATCGTGCTGCTGGTGATGATGGGCCTAGTCGTGGCGGCGATCGTTTTCGTCGAGCGCGGACAGCGGCGCATCTCGGTGCAGTATGCCAACCGGGTGGTGGGCCGGCGCATGTACAAGGGACAGTCGACGCATTTGCCGCTGCGCGTGAACACCAGCGGCGTCATCCCGGTCATCTTTGCCTCGTCGATCATCGCCTTTCCCCAGACGATCGCGCAGTTCTTCGGGGCCAACAATCCTTGGATGCAGGCGGTCTCCGATCAACTTCACTGGGGCATGCCGCTGTACAACCTGCTCTACGTGACGTTCATCATCTTCTTCTGCTACTTCTACACGGCGATCGTCTTCAACCCGGACGACGTGGCGGAGAACATGCGGAAGTA
>PMCG01000190.1 GCA_003155335.1 Acidobacteriota bacterium | reverse complement strand
CGTGAGCGGCTCGGTGGATGCATTTCTTCTCGGAGGTGACCGACGTGGCCGAACACAAATCCGTGAACTTCACAATCGTTGCCGCAGAAGACGACACCACGCCGCGCATCTACACTAACTTCTGCTCTGTCCAGCTCTCCCCCTTTGACATCACCTTGACGTTCTGCGAGATGCAGCCCCTGGGGGAGAAGCAACTGCGTGAGGCTGAGCAGACCCAGGTGGTTCACGCTCCTGTGCGGGCCCGGCTGGCGATCCCCCCCGGGATGGTACCGGGCTTGGTGACGGCCTTGCAGGAGAACTTCCAGCGGTACCAGGAAGCCTTCGGCCCGCCGAAAGGCCCTCTGCACTGACCAGCCCGGTCGCGCTCCCTGATCGGACCTGCCCTGGCCCTAGCGCACCGTATCGTAGGGCCATGAGACAGCTACCTCACAAGCAGCGCCTCCTCCATGTCGATCTCACGCCCTTCTTTGTGGGAGTCGAGAGGGCACGCGACCAGTCCCTACGCGGCCGGCCGCTGGTCGTCGGCGGTGTCGGTGACCACGGCCGCGTGGCAGGCGTGAGCGACGAGGCCCGCGCCGCCGGGGTCGAGGTCGGGCAGCCNNACCTACGCCCGAGTCAGCGACGAGGTCACCGCGATCCTGGCTGCGTTCAGTCCGCGAGTCGAGCGCCCCTCCACCGACGAGGCATTCATCGATCTCTCCACGGCAGCCGGCACAATGCGGCGAGCCCTCGCCGTAGCAGAGTCTCTGCGTGACGTCGTCCAGCGACGCCTGGGCCTCGACTGTTCCTTCGGACTGGGCTCCTCGCGTCTGGCCGCGCGCGTCGCGTCACGCTGGGCCCGTCCCCGAGGGCTGCTGCTGCTGTTGCCCGATCACGAGGCCTCGTTCCTCGGGCGACAATCGCTCTCGATGCTCGATGACCTGCCGCTCCACGCTGCGGCAGCCCTGACCCAGGCCGGCATCACCACCCTGGGTCACCTCCGCGACGCACATCCAGATCGACTGTGCACGCTGGTCGGACGTGCCACGGCCGACCGCCTCCGAGCGTCGCTTGACCCACATCTCGAGCCACCGATCCCCCCGCTGGCACCCCCCCACGTCATCCAGGAGGAGCATGTCGTCCGCGATCATGGGTCGGATCATGGGGCCCTCGATCGCCTGCTCGACGGACTGACCCTGCGAGCAGCCCGGCGCCTCGTGACGTTCCAGGTCGACGCGCAGGGCGTGAGCATCGAGGTCCGACGGGGCGAGACCTGGCTCCGCCGCACCGAGCGCTTCACCATCGCCGTGCGCGACGCGGCCATGTTGCAGGCGGTTGCGCGACGTCTGGGCGCCGCGCTGCTGGACCCGGCGTCGGGCGTGCGGGCGCTCAAGGTACGACTCATTCCAGGCTCGAGCGTCCGGCCCCAATACGCCCTCTTCCCGCAGCCGCCGGTCGCTGCGCGGGCCTAGGGAGCACGTCCGCGCTAGAATCAGCGCGCGGTGCTGAGAACCGGGTCAGCTCGGAAGCGAAGGCGTTCCGCCAAGAAGCCTCCGGCGGACGCCGTTCGCGTGATCGACGCTCTTCGCCAGGCGCATCCCGAGGCCACATGCGCATTGCGATACGACGACGCCTTCGAGCTCGTGGTGGCAACGATCCTCTCCGCGCAGTGCACCGATCAGCGCGTCAACGAGGTCACGCCCGCTCTGTTCCGCCGCTTCCCGACCGCAGCGGCGCTGGCCCAAGCGCACCCCACCGAGCTGGAGGAGCTGATCCGTCCGACTGGCTTCTTCCGAGCCAAGGCCAGGAACCTGATTCGCTGCGCACAGGGCCTTGTGCGCGATCACGCCGGCGAGGTGCCTCGCAGCATGGCAGCGCTCGTCCAGCTCGCAGGCATCGGCCGCAAGACAGCCAACGTCGTCCTCGGGCACGCCTTTGGCATCAGTGAGGGAATCGCGGTCGACACCCACGTTCTCAGAGTCGCAAACCGCCTCGGTCTGGCGCACGCGGACGACGCGGTTGAGGTTGAACGCGAGCTCATCGCGGCACTGCCGAAGGACCTGTGGACGATCACGAGCGATGTGCTCATCTTCCACGGTCGCAAGGTCTGCTCAGCGCGGCGCCCCGCCTGCGGCCGCTGTCCTGTCTTTGCCCTCTGCACGTGGCCGGACCGCGAGGCCTTTGCCTTGGACGACGTCAAGAAGCCGCGCGGATGGCCCGTTCCACGGTGACCAGGTCGACGAGTCCGCGACAACCGTAGAGCGCTGGCACGACAGCAGTCGCCGGATGCTGCCTGCGCAGCTCGGCAACGCGACGAGTCCCGGCGCGGTACGCTGGCAGGTACATCCGGCCCAGGAGCGGATGGCGCCCCCAGGCCCCGGAGAGCTTGTCGGCGCGCTCCAGCGAGACGAGATAGTCCCTGCGAAGTGCCAGAGCGACTTCGGCCTGTGGCCAGCCCTCTTTCCAGGTCAAGTAGGAGGATTGGTTCTTGGCTTCGTCCTGCAATAGCCCGAGCAGCACGCCGATCTTCAGATCGTCGTCAGGAAGATCTGCCACGTCAGCCACGCCGTGCGCCAAGAGGATGGCGTTGTTTGCGAGGCCTTCGTGCAAGGCGGCTCCGCGCGTGCACATCGTCAGCACAGTCCCTTCGAACCCGATCTGCCCTCGCACGTACAGGTTCTGCAGATACGCGAAGGTCGTCACGTGTCCAGGCACGACCTCGTGGCCGATCAACGCCTCGAACTCGGGAACAGAGATCATGATCGCGGAGTTGATCTCGTAGGTGGCCTCGTACTGGGGCGCGCCGTCGGCGTCCTGCGCACGGCCCAGGTAGTTCATCGAACCGGAGAACCAGGCGTCGCGGATCGGCAAGAAGCGCACGTTCGCCCGCGGAACGGCGTGCAGCTCCTCCGGCAGCAGCGGCACCACATGACGCGCCGTCAGGGCTTCCAGCCGGGCGATGAAGGCCGTGGCCAGCGAACCGATCGAACCCGCGGGCACGAGGCGATCGCGGCGCCAAGCATCCACCGCGGCCAGAAGCTGCTGCTCGCTATCGGCCGGATAGCCGGCCCGCGATATCAGCGCCCCGACGCGCTCGCGCAACTCACCCGGCTCAGACGGCTCGGGATCCGCGCCCGTGGAGGCGCGCACACAGCGCGCGTACGGCACAGGCTCCCCCTTGCCAAGGACCTCCATCGCGAGATCCCACATCGCCACAAGACAGATAACGAGCCCGTCGAGATACGCACCCCGGAGGCCAGTCAGGTCCCGCGCCTCCTCGGCCAACCCCGCGATCGCGCCAGGAACGTCGATCGCAGCCAGGTACGCCTCGACGGCCCCACTGTCCGGGGACGCCGCAGCGACCCCGCCGCTGGCGCGCAGACGCGCAGCGCTTTCGTGAGTGTATGCCCCGGGCAACGGCTCGCGCGCGAACCATGAGTCCGCGACGGAACGTCCGGCGCCAGAGGCCGACAACACGTCCCCGCCCCACAGCGTGTCCACGCCGAGCACTGCGTCCCCGACCAGATCCGTGAATCCGCGAGTCGTGGCCAATTCCCCGACCTGCCCCCTCTCCGCGTCACGACATTGTCCCGGCCGCTGCAGCGGACTGTCAAGACGTGCGTGCGTCTTCCGTCGCGCCTGCCTGGCGTGCCAGAATGCTGACGTGCTGAGTGGTCGACGTGCTCTTCCTCGGAACGGTGTCTGCGCTGCGCCGCAACGTCGTCACTACTCAGCGCTCCTCCGTCGCTTGTGGTGTGCGACTGCGGCGTTGTTGCTGCTGCTCTGCCTGCAGACAGAGACCGGACGCGCTCTCACTCCGCCGGCAGCTCCTGCGCCGCCCACAGCCACGCCCACTGCCGTGAAGCTGGACCCGCGACGCTCTCTCGGCTCTACGCAAGCGCGCGTGGGAATCATCGAATTCTCGGATTTCCAGTGCCCATTCTGCCGCCGCTTCCATGAACAGACTCTCCCTGCCCTCAGAGAGCGCTACATCGACACCGGCAAGGTGCGGTACTCCTACCGCGATTTCCTGCTGGATGGGCATGACCAGGCGCAGCAGGCCGCGGTCGCGGCGCGCTGTGCAGGCCGCCAGGGCGCCTACTGGAAAATGCAATTCGCTCTGTTCGACAGGCAGAGGGAGCTTGGCCCGCCCCTGTACCCGTCGTTGGCTGCGCAACTCAAGCTCGAGTCCGCCGCATTCAAGGCCTGCCTCTCCGCCAGCCGCGAGATCGCGCGAGTCCAAGCAGACACGCGCTACGGGCAACGCCTACAGGTCGACGCGACCCCGCACTTCTTCATCGGCAAGCTCTCGGGCGACCGATTGATCGCGCCGCAAACGATCATCGGCGCGCGTCCGTTCGAACGCTTCCAGGCCATCATCGAGGATCTGCTGCGCCCCTGACACGCACAAACGCGCCCGGCCGTTGGCGCGGCTTGAGCGCACCGCGCTGTGGTATATTCCTGACGCGCGAGGCATGCGCCCGTAGCTCAACTGGATAGAGCGTCGGCCTCCGGAGCCGAAGGTTGTAGGTTCGAGCCCTACCGGGCGTACCATCCGCGGCAGCCTGCGCATGTCGAGCGCCCGCAAGGAGGACGAACATGAACACACGCTCGGCCCGGCTTTCGTTCGCGGTCGCCGTCCTCGCGGTAGGCGCCATGCTCGCCTGCTCGTCGCCTGAGAAGGAACTCAACCAAGCGAAGGAGGCGGGCACGGTCCAGGCCCTCGACGCTTTCCTCGCCAAGCACCCCGAGGGCCCGCTCGCCGAGCAGGCCAAGGACGCCAAGGAAGCGCTGATCTTCAAAGGCGTCAAGGACGCNNAAGGGCGCCTTTGCCGCAAAGGCCGGCCAGGCCCTGGAGCGCCTGCTGCCGGGTGGCGTGTACGCAACGGTCGAGGTCAACTCCACGGAAGCCGAACGCTGCACGATTCACACGACCGTGACCATCCTGCACAAGACGGGCGCCGTGACTCTGGACCCGCCGCCGTCGGTGGAGCCGGACACGATGGTCTGTGGCCCAGAGGTTGGTAAGACGGCCGTCGCGATCGAGAAGATCGAGCGGCGCGACCCCAACCACACTCTCGTGGGCGTGAAGCTCGTGAGCGCGTCCGGCTGGGCTGAGTGCCGCGGAACATGCACCGCGCGGTTCTTAATCTTGGGACAGGAACAGGTCGTCACCGGCGTGTACAAGTAAGGTCTCACCAGGGCCGAGTCAGGGGCACCACACCTCACGCGCTGCCGCCTTTGGCGTTGTGCCCCCGAACGGCGCGTCTAGGCGTGTCGTGCGCCGTCGCCCCGAACGCGGCCAGCCTACTTCTTCGGCGTCGGCTTCGGTGTTGGCACTGGTGTCGGGTGCGGAGTCGGCGCCGGCGTCGGCCGCGGAGTCGGCCGCGCTTCCTGCTCGTGACGCGGCCTGAAAGCCTCCGCTGGTCCCGCGTCGGGCGGCCGAGAGATGGGCCGGACTTCGCGTTCCAGCCGCGGCAGCGCCGTGGGTAACGGAGTCGGTGGCAGCGTCGGTCGCGAGATTGGCTGCACCTCGTGCTCGAACCGCGGCAGT
>PMCG01000264.1 GCA_003155335.1 Acidobacteriota bacterium | reverse complement strand
CCGTGAGTACACGCTGGCCGAGGTCACTGCCCTCGTCGAGCGCCACGGTCTCAGGCCCACGCGCACGCTCGTGCGCAACATCTACCCCCATCCACTGCGATCGAGGCTAGTCCAGTGGTTGCGGCCCGAGGTCTGGCGCGAGCACCTCTTCGTCCTGGCCCAGCGCGACTAGAGGCAGCCGCGCGACCGTCGCTCAGCGCACTCCCGTGCCCTTGAAGAACGTGTAGTTGAACGTGCCGTCGTCCTCTGCCGTGCGCTTGAGGGCGACGATGCCGGCATCCCAGGCCAGCGCGTCGATCAGGCCCAGGTCGAGCGCGCGTTGGCGAGCGCCCTCGACCATGGCGATGAACGTGCGGCGTGTGAAGCCCTCGACCCATTCCGGCCGACTGGCGTCCGCGTAGACCACCCGCGGCGTGACGACCACGTCGCGGAAACCCGCGGCGCGCAGCAGCGGGAACAGGCGCCGTCCGATCAGCGCGTCACCGCCGCCGCGCGCTTGGGCTTCGATCAGACAACTGATGGTTCGCCAGGCTTCCTCGCTCCAGGGGTGGAAGTAGGCCGAGCGGTGGTCGCCCTCGATCAGCGTCAGGCGCCCCCCCGGCTTCAGCACCCGCCGTACCTGCGCCAGCGCCTCGAGCGGCTGGGAGACGTGCTCAAGCACGAAGCACACGAACACGTGATCGAAGCAGGCGTCCGGAAATGGCAGCCGGAAGAGATCGGCGTTCACGAAGCGGACGTTCTCGAGGCGCTGCTGCGCGACGCGTTCGCGGGCCTGTCGCAGCGAGTCGGGAACGATCTCCACCGAGACGATGCGGGCGCCCGGATGGGCTGCGGCGATGATCGTCGTCTGCGCACCGATGCCGCACCCGACCTCGAGCACGCGCGCGCCGTCGGCAAAACGCGTGTCGTGGTGCAGCAGGCCGCTCAGCGTCGTCGCTTGATCCGACAGACGGTCGCCCTCTCGCTGCGAGTAGCCGTGAACATACGCTGCGCGTCTTTGTGCCATGCGCGCGCAGGATAGGCCGGCAGCGGGAGTCGGTCAATCTCCATCGCTCGCTCCATCGCTCGACAAACCGGTCGGGCGCGGCGCGCGTATCAGCAAGGAGGAGTTGTTTGCCAAGCCGCGCTCAGGAACTGTGGCGGACAAGAGAGGGATGATGCTGCTCAAGGGCAAGACAGGGTTGATCCTGGGTGTCGCCAATCGGCGTTCTTTGGCCTGGGCCGCTGCCACGGCCGTGGCGCGCGAGGGAGCGCGTCTCGCGCTCAGTTGCCGCAGCGAGCGCATCGAAGAGAACGTGCGCGAGCTGGCGCGCCAGCTCGACCGCCCGCTGATCCTGCGCTGCGACGTCACGCAGGACGCAGATCTCGATCGCATGCCGGAGACGTTGCGGCGCTCCTTCGGCACGCTCGACTTCGTCATCCACGCCGTCGCCTTTGCGCAACGTGAGGATCTCGCGGGCCGCTTCCGCGACACGACGCGCGCAGGCTATCACCTGGCTCAGGACGTCTCGTCATACTCGCTGACGGCTGTGGCGCGCCGTGTGGCGCCGCTGATGGAGGGACGCGACGGCAGCATCGTCACCCTCACGTATCTTGGCGGCCAGCGCGTGGTACCCCACTACAACGTCATGGGAGTGGCCAAGGCAGCGCTCGACATGTCGGTGCGCTACCTGGCGGCAGATCTCGGGCCAGAGCACATCCGCGTCAACGCCATCTCGGCAGGGCCGGTCCGCACTCTGGCGGCCTCCGGCATCCGCGGCCTTTCGCGCTTGCTGTCCTTTCACCGCGCTTACGCGCCGCTCCGCCGCAATACGGCCCTCGAGGACATCGGCAACGCGGCCCTGTTCCTCGTCTCGCACCTGTCGCGCGGCATCACGGGCGAAGTGATACACGTCGACAACGGCTTCCACATCCTGGGCCTGGCCGGTCTCGATCCAGAGGGTTAGGCGCGCGACTCAGTGCCGGCGACGGCGGCGACGATGACGGCGGCCAGGGTTCACGCCGTTGTTCGCACCCTGCGGCTGAGAGTTTGCGCCGACGGCAGGGCCTTGTGGATCGACGGGCGGGCCAGCCGGCACATCCCTGGCGATCATTGCTGCCGGCGGGCGGCCTCGCGGACGCCGGCGCCGATGCCGCGATCCGCGCCCCTTCGGCTGCGGCTCATCCCTGACGACGCGCGCCGCCTCACGCGGCGCCGGGACTGTCTCGCTCGGCTGCGGCCTGGACCCACGCTGGCCGTCGTGCGGCCGCCGCGGCCGCGGTTCCCCTCCCTCGACCGGAGGAGTGCCGCGACTGTCCCAGGCCACCTCTTCGTGTAGGTCGATGACGCTGATGGTGTGCGGCTGGGCGTCGACACTGTCGAGCTCGTCCGGCGCGTCGGGCGCGAAGGCCAATGCGGCAGGGGACGGACCGATGTGGCCCGGGTCTTCCTCGGCATCCTCTGCGCTCGGTCCGATGATCTCGCGCGGCCGGGTCGCTGGCCGGGCCGGGATCGGCCGCACGTGACTCGGCACGAATCCCCGCTGACGCACGACCTCGTAGAGCGCGGCGCCCACCGCGACCGAGACGTTCAACGACGTCACCTGTCCGAAGAGCGGCAGTGCCACGACCTCGTCGCAGTGCTCACGAACCAGGCGCCGCACGCCGCGACCCTCGCCGCCGAAGACAAGCGCTGCCGGCCGTCGGTAGTCCGGCACGTGCCAGCGCTCGCTGCCAGACGCATCGAACCCCACCACCCACAGTCCGCGCGCTTTCATGGCGTCGACCGCCTGCGTCAGGTTTCCGACGCGCGCCACGCGCACGTACTCCAGCGCGCCGGCCGAGGCCCGGCTGACGGTCTCCGACAGCGGCGCCGTGTGACGCTCTGGCATCACGATGCCGTCAGCACCTGTGGCCTCCACCGTGCGCACGATGGCGCCCAAATTGCGTGGGTCCTCGACGCCGTCGAGCACGACCACGAGCGCCGGATCGCGCGCCTGCGCCAGCAGACCATCGAGATCCATCACCGGCTTGGCCGACACCACGGCGATCAGGCCTTGATGGTTGAGCCCGTGCGCCATGTGGTCGAGCGCTGCGCGGCTCTCGAAGCGCANNCCCTTGGCGATCAGCAGCCGATCGAACTGCCGCGTGCCGGCGTTGAGCGCTTCGAGCACCGGGTTGATGCCGCAAATGAGGTTCATCCCTGCTCCCTTTGGTCCGGTTCTCCCGTCTCGTCGGGCGCGCGCAGCAGCACCGTTGCCAGCGCAGCAATCCCTTCCTCTCGCCCCACCGCGCCCATGTGGTCAGCGCTCTTGACCTTCACCGAGACGCGCTCCTCGTCGAGCCCCAGGCAGGCGGCCAGCGCGGTACGCATGGCTGCCACGTGAGGCGCGAGACGTGGCGCCTGCGCAATCGCTGTCACGTCCACGTTCTCGATGCGAAAGCCACGGCCCTCGACCATGCCGCGCACCTCGGTCAGGAACTTGCGGCCGGAAACGTCGCGCCAGCGCTCTTCGCTCGACGGGAAGTGCGTGCCCATGTCTCCAGCGGCCGCTGCGCCCAGTAGGGCATCGCAGATCGCATGGCAGACGCAGTCGCCGTCCGAGTGGCCCAGCAGGCCGCGGTCGCTGGGGATCTCGATCCCGCCCAGCATCAGCGGCCGCCCGTCGGCGAGCCGATGCGAGTCAAAGCCGCTGCCAATTCGCAGGCCGCTCACGCCCGTCCCTCGCGCGCCATGAGCACGCTCTCGGCCCAGGCCCAGTCCGCCGGGGTCGTCAGCTTGACGTTGTCGCTGCGGCCAGCGACTGCCACGACGCGCTCCCCGAGACGCTCGACGGCCATGGCTTCGTCGGTCACGGTCACGCCATCGCGGAAGGCCTCCTCGTAGGCACGCCCGAGCACGTCGAAGCGGAAGCCCTGAGGCGTCTGCGCAGCGCCCAGCTCGTCGCGGTCCACGGTCTCGACCACGTTGCCGTCTCGCACGCGCTTGACGGTATCGACCAATGGCAAGACCGGCAGCGCCGCCCCGTACTCGCCCGCCGCAGCCGCGACCGCGCCGATCAGGTCCGCGTCGACGAACGGGCGGGCCGCATCGTGGACCAGCACGACGCCGTCAAAGTCGTCGGGGACATGGCGCAATCCCTCGAGCACCGAGTCCTGGCGGCGCATTCCACCTCGCGCCACCGCTCGCAGTTTTCCCACGGCAGCGAGCATGCTGCGCGCGTCGCCCTCGAGACCGGCCGGCACGACCGCAACGATGCCGCCGACCGTCGGCGACGCGTCAAACGCCAGCGCCGTGCGCAGGAGCAGTGGCCGACCGGCCAGGTCGAGAAAGGCCTTCGGCCGCTCAGCGCCCATGCGCTCGCCACGGCCAGCTGCCACGAGTATTGCGAGTGTCTCCATAACGCTCGCGCCTCCCGAGCGGGAGGCGCGACGGCAAGGTTAGCCGCTCACTCCGGAGGCGTCAAACGCAGCCCGCCGTCGGCTTCGCCATCTGCGAGCGCACCCTCGCTGCCAGCGCGCACGAGTCGCGCTGCGGTGCGCTGCGCCTGGGAGCCTTGCTCTCGGAGCGCATCGCGCGCGTTGGCCGCCTG
>PMCG01000159.1 GCA_003155335.1 Acidobacteriota bacterium | reverse complement strand
CCGCAGTAGATCTCCACCGTGACGTCCTTGGGGTCGATCGCTCCGAGCCGCACGTTGGCGCGCACCTCGAAGCCCTGGCCGACGCTGCGCTCGCCAGTTCGTACGGCCTCCGCGTTCTCGACGCGCACTTCGCCCCAGTGCTGCGTGATGAACGCCTTCCAGCTCGCGACGTCCCGCGCGCGCTCGAAGTTGTCCGCCGTCAGACGCGCGTGGAACGAGGCCGCCGGCCGATAGAAGTGCTCGCCGTACTCGTAGAGCATGCGGTTGGTGCTGAAGGTTGGCGTCAGCTTCATCGAATTCTTCATGCGCGAGATCCACGGCCGCGGCAGGCCGTCCACTCCGCGCCAATAGAACAAGGGCACGATGTCCTTCTCGAGCAGGTCGTAGAGCGCGTTCGATTCGACCTGGTCCTGATAGACATGGTCCGCGTACTCCTCGCCCTTGCCAATGGCCCAGCCGGCCTCGGACTGGTAGCCCTCGCACCACCAGCCGTCGAGGATGCTGAGGTTGAGCCCGCCGTTGGGCAGGACCTTCATGCCCGAGGTGCCCGAGGCCTCCATGCCACGGCGCGGTGTGTTGAGCCAGATGTCGACACCTTGGACGAGGTAGCGCGCAATGACCAAGTCGTAGTCCTCGAGGAAGACGACGCGCCGGCGCACGTCCTCCTTCTGGCAGAACGCGAAGATGGCCTTGAGCATCTCCTTGCCCGGCCCGTCCTTGGGATGCGCCTTGCCGGCGAAGATGATCTGCACCGGCCGCTCCGGATGGAGCAGGATGTGTCGCAGCCGGTCCAGATCCGCCAGCAATAGATCCGCGCGCTTGTAGGTGGCGAAGCGCCGCGCAAAGCCGATCGTCAGCGTGCGGCTGTCGAGCACGCCGCGGGCCTTCTCGACGTCGCGCTGGCTCGCGCCCTTCTGCTCGAGCTGCCGCATCAGCCGTTGCCGCGCAAAGGCCACCAGGCGCTCACGCCGCCTTTCGTGCGTCGCCCACAACTCCTCATCAGGGATGATGTCCACGCCGGCCCAGGTCGTGGCCAGGCCCGGACGCCGCCACCATTCAGGGCCCAGATAGCGGTCGAACAGGCCGGCCATCTCGCGCGAGACGCACGAGCGCGTGTGAGCGCCGTTGGTCACGTGCGAGACCGGGATTTCGTGCTCAGGCACACCGGGCAGCAGGTGCTGAAAGAGGCGGCGCGAGACCGAGCCGTGGAGCTGGCTGACGCCGTTGGCGTAGGCCGAGGTGCGCAGGGCAAGATTGGCCATGTTGAAGAAGCTGGTGTGCTCGAAGGGGTTCGCCCGGCCGAGGGCGAGCAGATCGAAGCGCGACACGCCGACCTCGTGCATGTAGCTGCCGAAGTACT
Source organism: Acidobacteriota bacterium (assembly GCA_003155335.1). GTDB lineage: Bacteria > Acidobacteriota > Vicinamibacteria > Fen-336 > Fen-336 > FEN-336. The sequence goes on along the minus strand of PMCG01000159.1, from coordinate 1,719 downwards.
TGTCCATCAGCTCCGGCGCGAACTCGTCAATGCCCGCCGGCACGGGCGTGTGGCTGGTGAAGATCGTGCCCGCGCGCGCGGCCTCCAGCGCGTCCGGCCAGCGCAGGCCGTGGTCCTTGACGAGCACGCGGATGCGCTCGAGCGAGAGAAACGCCGAGTGGCCCTCGTTCATGTGGCAGACCGCGGGCATCAGACCCATGGCCGCGAGAGCGCGCAGCCCGCCCACGCCGAGGACGATCTCCTGGCGGATGCGGTTCTCTTGATCGCCGCCGTAGAGCTGGTCCGTGATGTCCGCCAGCTCGCGCGGGTTCTCGGGCACGTTGGTGTCGAGCAGGAACAACGGCAGGCGTCCGACCTCGACGCGCCAGACCTGCACCAGCAGACGCTGGCCGGCCATCCACAGCTCGATGCGCATCGGCGCGCCGTCCTTCATCACCGGCTCGACCGGCAGGTTGTAGAAGTCGTTCGTCGGATACGACTCATGTTGCCAGCCGTCCGAGGTGAGGTACTGTCGGAAGTAGCCCTGCTGGTAGAGAAGTCCGACGCCGATCAACGGCACGCCCAGNNTAGATCGGCAGGCACTCGGACAGGCCGAACTCCGCGGAGAAGTAGGCAACGAGTGGCCGATCGGGATAGCGCTGATCCCACCAGGTGGCCTCGTCGATGTAGGACTTCAGTCGCTCGTAGGTCTTTTCGTAAAAGGCCATGAAGCCGTTGTCCTGGGCCAGCTCGTTGAGCCGCTCCTGGGGCACATTGCCGAGCATGAGCACGGGATTCTGATAGGACGCGGCCCACAGCGTGGGATCGACACGCGAGAAGACCACGCGCACTTCTTCGTCCCACGACCAGAGCAGGTTCAGGGCCATCTCGCGCAGGCCTTTGAGCGGCTCCGGCAGAGCGGGAACGACCCGGAAAGACTCGACGTGCATTGCTGGCCTCCTGGTGCTGGATCGGCTACATCTCGCGGCGAGCTGCTCCCGCGAGAACGGCATCACGCACGACGCGTGCCCCTACGTTGGCCCAATCCAGAGCCGTTGGCAAGGCGAGGACGGGCACGGGGGAATGCTGCGCATCATCGGGCGGTCTGCCAGTGTCCGGCACGGGAGCTAGGGGCGGTAGTAGAATCCCCCTAGAGAGGGAGTGTCATGACGATCGCGGTGGAAGCCATCTACGAGAACGGCGTGCTGAAACTCAAGAGTCCCGTGGCCCTGCCTGAGAAGACACGCGTGCATGTCACGATCGAGTCGGAGGAGGAAGCGCGCACGCCACTGGGAAAGAAGCTCCTGGCCCTGCGCGCGCAGGTGATCGGCTCGGGCGCGGCGATTCTGGACTGGGAAGGGATCTCAGACGAGGTGGCCTCGCGTCGAGGTGGCTGGCGGGAGTCCAAGTGAAACGGACCTTCGTGGACGCCGGTGTGCTGATCGCAGCGGCGCGGGGCGGGACCGAGCAGTCGCGGCGGGCCATGGCGATCCTGGACGACCCAGAGCGCGAGTTTGTGGCCAGTCCCTTTCTGCGCCTCGAGGTGCTCCCACAAGCCCTCTTTAGCAAGCGTCAAGCCGAGGTGGCTTTCTACGAGACGTTCTTCTCCGCTGTGACCCAGTGGGCTACGGATCTCGCCGGCATCGTAGAGGCGGCGCAGCAGGAGGCCTCGACGTGTGGCGTCGAAGCGATGGACGCCCTGCACGTAGCCGCGGCAGCGTCGGCAGGCGCGGTCGAGCT
>PMCG01000071.1:7171-7890 GCA_003155335.1 Acidobacteriota bacterium | reverse complement strand
GAGACCAGCATGATGTTCATGACCACGATCCCGCCCACGATCAGGCTGATGGCCGTGACGACAAAGGTCACAATGTAGATGTTGTGCGTGAATGTGGTCCAGAGGTCGAGGATGCTCTCACCCGTTTCGATGGCGAAGTCGTCCGGCTTCTTGAAGCCCAGATGGCGGCGCGTGCGTAGGGCCACGCGGCACTGCTCCTGCGCCGCCTCGAACACCGCCATCGAGCGCGCCTCGATCGAGATGCTGACGGTGCGATACGTGCCGAAGAGCTTGCGGAAGCTGCTGAGCGGCACCCACACGAAGTTGTCCTGGCTGAAGCCGAAGAGACTGCCCTTCTTGGCGGCCACTCCCACGACGGTCAGGGGTTGGCCTCCGACCAGGATCGTCTTGCCCAAAGGGTCCAGCGCGCCAAAGAACGCGTCGACGAGGTCCGAGCCGATCACGGCCACCGGCCGCGCGTGATCGACGTCGTCCGGGATCAGGTTCCGTCCGGCGCTGAGCTCGCGGATCGAGCCGATGCGGCTGTAGTTCTCGGTGACACCGTAGACCTGCACGTCCTCCTGCTTGATGTCGTGCCACTTGGCAGTGCGGTTCGACTGGCTCGAGCCACCGACTTCGGAGCATTCGCCGCATGCGTTGCGCACGACCTCCAGGTCGGTCATGGTGATGTCCTTGCGCTTCTGCATCTCCTCCCACATCTGGCGGCTGGTGATGATGGC
>PMCG01000071.1:552-7151 GCA_003155335.1 Acidobacteriota bacterium | reverse complement strand
ACCACCGCGATCACTGACGCCACGCCGATCACAATGCCGAGCACGGTCAGGAACGTGCGCAGCTTGGCCGCCCTGAGCGAAGCCAGGGCGAACTGGACCGCCTCCCAGATGGGCATGGCTAGTGTCTCCGCTCGTCGCTCTCGATGTGGCCGTCGCGGAGCCGGATCGTGCGCAGGGCGTGCTCGGCGATGTCGTGCTCGTGCGTCACCAGGATGATCGTGTTGCCACTATCGTGCAGTCTCTCGAAGAGCCGCATGATGTCTTCGCCGGTGGCAGAGTCGAGGTTGCCGGTGGGCTCGTCGGCCAGCAGGATCGACGGCCCCATGACCAGGGCGCGGGCCACGGCCACGCGCTGGCGTTGGCCGCCGCTGAGCTCGTTGGGCTTGTGGTTCGCGCGATCGGCGAGGTCGACCATCTCGAGGGCGTGGCGCGCGCGCTCCAGCCGCTCGATCTTCGGGATCCCGGCGTAGACCATGGGCAGCTCCACGTTGTGCAGAGCGGTCGCGCGCGGCAGCAGGTTGAAAGTCTGGAAGACGAACCCGATCTCGCGGTTGCGGATCACGGCCAGCTCGTCGTCGTTCATCTCCGAGACGGTCTTGCCGCGCAACACGTACGTGCCGCCAGTGGGTGAGTCGAGACAGCCGATCAGGTTCATCAGAGTCGACTTGCCGGAGCCCGACGGGCCCATGACGGCCACGTACTCATTGGCGTTGATCGTGAAGCTCACGCCACGCAGCGCGTGGATCTCTTCGGTCCCCATCTGGTACGTGCGCCAGAGGTCGATGGCGCGGATGTGGGCGGAGTCGTCGTGTACGGCTGGGACCACCGTCGTCGCACTCATCACTGCTTGCCCTTTGGCGGCACATCGACCTTGACGCGTGCCTCGTTGCGCAGCGTGCGCAGCGTCTTGTAGGAGCCGGTGACGATCTCGTCGCCCTCCTTGACGCCTTCGAGGACCTCGATGTCGCTCTCACCCAGGACGCCCGTCTTGACCGGCCGGAACAGTGCCTGTTTGACGCTGACCACGAACACGCCTTCCCGTTCCTCGCCCTTGGGTTTGCCAGCGTTGGCGGACGACGGCGCGCCCTGCCCGGCAGCCTCAGCAGAGCCGACCCCCGGATCGACGACCTTGCCGTCCTTGCCCAGCTCGCGGATCACGACGGCCTGGATCGGCACCACCACGACCTTGTCCTTCTTGGCCGTCTGGATGTCGGCCGTGGCGTTCAGGCCAGGGCGCAGTTGCGCCGGGGGATTGTTGATTGTGACCGTGACCTTGAAATCCTTGGCCTGGTTGCCGGTGTTCGTGGTTGTTTGTCCGGCGGTCGAGCCGCGCACGATGGCCGAGGCCCCGATCTCGGTCACCTCGCCCTTGATCTTCAGGTCCGGGAGAGCGTCGACACGCACGACGGCAGTCTCACCCAGCTTGAGGTCCCGGATGTCGGTCTCGTCGACCATGATCTCGACCTCCATCACGGACAGGTCGGCCACGGTCATGATGACGGTCGGCGAGAACTGGGTCCCGGCCACGGTCTCGCCTTCCTCTTTCTGCAGCAGGGTGACGACGCCGTCCATGGGCGAAGCCACCGTGGTCTTGGTGAGGTTGTCGCGGTCGGACTCGCCGGCCGCCGCTGTCTGGGTGACGCGCCGTCTCTGGCTGTCGACCGCTGCTTCCCGCATCTTCACGTCAGCCTCGGCCTGGTCGAAGACCTGGTCCGAGACAAGCTTGTCCGCGTACATCTTCTTGGTTCGGTCAAACGCGTTCTGCGCCACCTTGAGGTCGGCGAGGGCACGCGTGAGATCGGCGCGTGAGCCCTGGAGGGCGGCGTCGGCTCCGCGCATCGAAGCCTCGTAGCGCGTGGCATCGATGCGGCACAGCGGCTGGCCCTCCCGCACGCGGTCGCCTTCGCGCACGAAGAGCTTGACGATCCGTCCGGGGATGTCGGAACTGACGTTGACGTAGCGCTTGGGCTTGATCTCGCCCGAGGCCGTCACGATCGAGACGACGTCGCGCCGCTCGACTTTCTGAGTCTGGACGGCGATGCGGCTGCGTCGATCGCGTGTGACGTTGACGGCGACGATTGCGCCGACCACGAGCACGACGATCAGTGCGACGATGATGCGGACTTTCTTGGACACAGAATCCCCTCCACCAGATGAGGATACGGGGTTGCTGACGATGGAGTTCCCTTGACGTGGGCCTCGTCGCTAGTCGCGGCCCCATGGCCGGCTTGTTCGACCCATGTTGCAATGATAAGGCCAATCGGCTGAAATGTGCATGCATGGCCGAGTCGGGTGGCGCAACGCAGGTGCTCATCGCCGACGACAGCCCCGTCGTCCTCCACATGCTGGAGGCGATGTTTCGGGGCACGGGCTTCGACGTCGTCACGGCGCGCAATGGCATCGAGGCCGTCGAAATGGCCTTTGCCCACGACGTCAGCCTGATCATCCTGGACGTGATGATGCCGCGCCTCAGCGGCTACCAGGCCTGTCGCCTGCTCAAGAGCGAAGTCCAGACGAAGTCCATCCCGGTCATCATCCTGACGAGCAAAGACCAAGCCAGCGACCGCTCTTGGGGCCTTGAAACAGGCGCCGATTACTACCTGACAAAGGACGAGGCGCCGCAGAAGCTACAGGAGCTGGTGGCGGCAGCCTTGGCCGAGTGGAAGAACCGCGCGCCGCGGCGCATGGTCAAGCGCCACACCAGCATCGACATCCTCAGCCGCGTCAACGACCTGCTCGACCGGCAGCTCTTCGAGGCCACGCTGCTGTCGGAGATCGGCAAGGTCGCGCGCCTCTTGGTGCGTTTCGACGAGACGGTCCTGGCGGTGATGGGGCTGATCGCGCGCGTGGTCGACTTCACCGTCGGCTCGGTCGCCTTTGTCGACGGCGACGAGTTCGACGCCATCCTGGTGCTGCACCACCCGTTCGGCTCGGCGGCGCTGGACGGATTTCGACAGCGCCTGTCAGAGGCCGCGCAGCATCATCGCGCAGGAGCACCGCTGGGCGAGCTGCGCACGCGGCTGCTCGCTCTCGACGCTGCCGAGAAGGAGAGCGTCGCGGAGGACGGCCTGCAAGACTTCACCGCGTTCCCGATCGTCACCGGCGAGAGGCTGGTGGGACTCCTGGCCCTGGCCGGACGGGCCGTAGCGCGCATGGCGCCCGAGACCGAGGCGCTCATGGTTCAGGTGACGAACCAGACGCACATCGTCATCGAGAACAGCCGGCTGGTCGAGCGTCTGCGCAACCTCTCCATTCACGACGGACTGACCGAGCTCTACAACCATCGCCACATCATGGAGACGCTCGCGGGCGAGTTCCAGCGCGCCGGCCGTTACGAGACAGCTGTCAGCGTTCTGATGATCGATATCGATCGCTTCAAGCTGGTCAACGACACGTATGGTCACCAGGCCGGCGACACGGTCTTGCGCGAGGTCGCGCGCCTGCTGGTCGGTGGGCTGCGCGGCGTGGATGCCGTTGGCCGTTACGGCGGCGAGGAGTTCATGGTCGTCCTGCCGGAGACCGGCCATGACGAGGCGCGACTCACAGCCGAACGTCTGCGCCGGCGCGTCGACGAACACGCCTTCGCCGTTGCCGGGCACGACCTGGATCTCACGGTCAGCATGGGCGTGGCAACGTATCCTGGGCTGGACATCGCGTCGGTCTCCGACCTGATTCGCCTTTCCGACCGCGCGCTCTATCGCGCAAAGGCGCACGGCCGCAACCAGGTCGCCAGCGCCCTCGACGAGCCGCAGGAAGCGGCCACGGACGCAGACGCAACGGTGCGCAGCGAGCCGTGAGCAGTGACGTCGTGATTCCCGCCGACGAGCGCTCGCGCCTGCCAGACGCAATCGAGGTCGCCGAGATGGAGCGTCTGCTCGCCCGGGCCATGGCTCGCGGCGGCACCTTCGCCGACCTCTTCTTCGAGCACCAGGTCAGCTCGTCGCTGCTGATGGAGGACGGCATCGTGCGCAGCGCCTCCGTCGGGACGAGCTGTGGCCTCGGCGTGCGCACCGTCTGGGGCGAGCGCACGGGCTACGCGTACACGGACGACCTGGGATGGGATGCGATGGCGCGGGCCGCGGACACGGCAGCGCACATCGCGGCAGAGTCGCGCGTCGTGGCGCCGCAGGCACTGTCGGCAGCGCCGGTGCGGAGGCGTTACGGCGACCGCTCGTTGTCCACCCTGTCGCTCCGCGAGCGCATGAGTCTGGTCGAACGCGCCGATCGTGCGGCGCGTGCCTTTGATCCGGCAGTCGAACGCGTCATCGTCACGCTCTCGGAGGAGACGCGCCGGGTGCGCCTGGCGAGCTCGGCGGGTGTTTTGGCAGAGGACGTGCGGCCGCTGTTCTCGCTGCGCGTCTCCGCGATCGCCGCGCGCGGTGGCGTGCGCCGCGAGGGCAGCGCCGGCGGCGGTGGCCGCATGGGCGCCGACTTCTTCGACCAGACATCGCCCGAGTCGTTCGGCCGCGAGGCGGCGCGCATGGCCGTCGCCCTGCTGGACGCGCGCGAGGCCCCGGCCGGGCCGATGCCCGTCGTGCTCGGACCCGGCTGGCCGGGGATCCTCCTGCACGAGGCCGTTGGTCACGGGCTTGAGAGCGACTTCAACCGCAAGGGCACCTCCGCGTTTTCCGGCCGCATCGGCCAACGCGTGGCAGCGCCGGGCGTGACGGTCGTGGACGACGGCACGATTCCCGACCGGCGCGGCAGCCTCTCGATCGACGACGAGGGCCGGCCCACCGCGCGCACGGTCTTGATCGAGGACGGGATCCTGCGCGGCTACCTCCACGACGGCCACAACGCTCAGCTAATGAAGATGGCGCCGACCGGCAACGGCCGCCGGCAGAACTACGCAGCCATGCCTTTGCCGCGCATGACCAACACCTTCATGCTGCCAGGAACGGAGGAGCCCGAGGACATCCTGCGTGCGGTTCAGCGCGGGCTCTATGCCAAGCACTTCGGCGGCGGACAGGTCGACATCACCAGCGGCAAGTTCGTCTTCACGGCCAGCGAGGCCTACCTCATCGAAGACGGACGTCTCGGCGCGCCNNTGGCCCTCGACAGCGGAGTCGGTCTGTGCTCGAAAGCAGGTCAGACAGTGCCGGTGGGCGTGGGTCTGCCGACGATACTCGTTTCGGAGATCACCGTCGGCGGAACGCAGACATAGGACGGAGGCGCCATGCTCGACAGCGCACGACGGCCCGCAACGGATCATCCACACAAGCACTTGCCGCGCCCGTCGCGCGCGCTTGGCTTTGCGCTCGCGAACGTGTGCGTGGGTTTCGTGGCCGTGGGGTTGGCCACAGTGGGCGACCGCGGCGACTGGGCCGCATTGGTGACGACTCTGTTTGCGCCGCCGCTGCTGATGGTGACTCTCTATCACGCCCTGCGCGACCTGGGCCGCGATTCTCACAGGCACGACGCTCGCCTGCAGGCGTGGCTGGCGCTGCTCTTGAGCGTGGCGCCGGCGCTGCTGCTCGGGATCTTCTTCGTGGCCGCCGGACCTGCCTCGCGAGGCCAGCACGTGCGCTGGCTGCCCTGGACGAAGGACTGAAGTCCCCGCATCACCATCCAGCAGGACGGTGGCACGCGAGGCCCGGTCTAGCGACGCTCCCTGCCTTTGCGCCCGCCGTAGATCGTCCCGTTGCGTTCGCGGTACAAGCGCAGGATGGAGCGGGCCTCATCGCGTAGGAGGGCCGCGCGGACCGTGACGCCGCGGCGGCCCAGGCGNNGCGCCGGCGCACATCAGGCACGGCTGGGCCGAGGACACCAGCGCGTGCTCCGGGAGGCCGGCAGCGCCGAGGTCGTAGCCTCCGAGTCGATGCTGTGCGAGCGACAGTGCCAGTACCTCCGCATGGGCGCAGGAGAGCTTGAGGGCCTCGACGCGATTGACGCCAGCGGCGACGAGCCGCCCGCTTTCGCGCTCGAAGACCGCGGCGCCGAACGGGCCGCCGGTGCCATCGAGGACATTGCGCCGAGCCAGGTCCAGGACGTAGCGCATGCGCTCAGCCAGCGAGACACATATGCGCGGCTGGGCCATCTCGTCCGTCAGCCACGGCGGCGCGGCGCTCTCAATCTCCATGGGGCATCGCTCTCAGCTCCCGACCATCCGGGGAAGCGGATGCTCGGGAGCATAGCCGACGGCCGCCGCCGTCATCAACCACGGCCCGCGCTCCGCCTGATCGTCCGCGCCGAAACCGTCTCGTTGTCCGGGTCCGTACTCCCGGCGGGTCGGATAGTCGCCTCTGCACTCGAGTCGTCGCTTCCCTGGACCCCTCCGATGCACTAGCATGGTATTTCTACAGGAGGTTGCGCCATGCCGCCCGCGCCACCGGTGTCGAAGGTCGAAGCGCTGAAGCGCACGACGAAACTGCTGTTCGGGCATCCCACGCGCGACGTTGCGGAGTTGGCTCCGGCGCGGCTGACGAAGTGCGGAGAAACCCAGTTGCGCGCGGCCGCGCAGCTTTTGAATCTGGCCGACGCCGACATCGCTCCCAAGGCGAATCTCGTCGCGCGTCTGTCGCAGGTGATGGTGCGTCTCGTCGCGGATGCCAGCTCGGTTGGGACTGCTGCGGCGAAGCCGACGACGCAGGAGAGCGCCG
>PMCG01000071.1:0-539 GCA_003155335.1 Acidobacteriota bacterium | reverse complement strand
CCCGCGCCAGATCCCCTGGAGCTACGGCCAGGATCGCGTGACGGCCATGGTCGTCAATCCGCACACGCTGTACCTCTATTGGGAAGTCACAGACGAGGCCATCGAGCACGGCAGGCGTTGGCTGGGCCCTGCCGGCCGCGACGCCTGGCTCAACCTGCGCGTCTACGACGTGAGCGGACGCATCTTCGACGGCACCAATGCGCTCGGCTACGCCGACTATCGGGTGGATCGCGCGGACCGTCAGTGGTTCGTCGAGGTCGGGCGCCCGGGATCGACAGCGATCGTCGAGCTGGGCATGAAGTCCCGAGAGGGCCATTTCGTCAAGCTGGCTCGCTCAGGCAGGGCCGACTTCCCGCGTCACGCCCCAGCCGCGGCCGGCGCAGTGGAGTGGCTGACGGTGCGGGACGCTGTCGGCGACGTCGAGCCGCCGGTAGTGTCTCCGCCCCCCGAGCGCGCGTCACACGCAGGAAGCGCTGGTCCGCAAGCGCGTCCGACGAGGGCGCTCCAGACGCTCGAGGCGGGCGCTATCGAGCCGGGCT
>PMCG01000060.1:1755-12019 GCA_003155335.1 Acidobacteriota bacterium | reverse complement strand
GACTTCGGCCCCGGTGGGCCGCGCCGGCCCGATGCCGCCGAGCGGGAGCAGGCCGAGTACGAGACCGTCCTGACGCGCGCGCTGCACGGAGCACGTCAAGCAGACCGCCGCATGGGCATCACCAATCTATTCTGGCTGGCGCACACACTCGAGGTTGTCGAGCTGCTGCGCGAGTTGGAGACGCGCACGCCGCAGACGCGCAAGATCAAGTACTCGCTGCACCCCTTGCTGTCGTCTTTCTACCGGCGCGTGGATCAGGCGGTGCAGCGCGACCTGGCGCAGGCCGAGCCGGAGCGCCAGGCGCTTCTGACCGGCGGCCGCGAGAACGGCAGTCTGATAGAGGCCCTGCTCGAGGACGGCCTGGCCTTTACCGAGGCCACCATCGCCGACTTCGACTTCAACCAGTTCCTCGGGTCCAACAAGCGCTATCGCCTGTCGACCGACTTGTTCTTCGAGATCTTCTCGCTGCTGCTGCGCGAGACCGAGCGCCGCGTCCGCGAGAACGATCGACTACTGCTCAACCGTATCGCGCGCCACGTGCCGGTTCTGCCACGCAACGCCTGGCTCAGCCAGCCCGGCCTCACCAAGATCACGCTGCACTCGCAGATTCTTCCCTACCTGCTGGCAGATCCCTGGACCACCGGCAACAAGCTGGCGGCCCTGCCCAAGGTCAAGGCCGAGGTCGAGCGCCGCCGTCCTGCGGAGATCATCGACGCCTTTCTCGATCTGGTGAACGGCATCAAGCGCTTCGAGTTCGTGTCGCACCTGCGCGAGCGCGTGGAGCTCCTGCGTACGAGCGACAGCGAGGTTGACGAGCGCGTGCGCCGCGGGTTGCGCGTCTACGAGTTCGGCGAGTCCGCGCAGGTGCTCAACAACGCGGTCAGCGCCACGGTGCTGTTCCTGGACCTGCGTGGCTTCACCAAGACGTCGGAGGGCCAGATCTCGGAGCGCGACCTGACCCAGGAGCTCTACACCGTCTTCGACGTCTTCGTGCCGATCATCCAGCGCTTCGGCGGCATCATCGACAAGTTTCTCGGCGACGGCATGATGGTCACGTTCGGCACCAGCCACGGCGATCCGCTGGACCCGCTCAACGCCGTGCGCGCGGCGCTATTGTGCCAGGAGGCCCTGCAGCGCCTGCGGCAGCTCGGCAAGACGTATTACAAGATGGGCGTCGCCATTCACTACGGCAGAGTCTACTTGGCCCGCTTCATCGCCGACGAGGAGACGATTCAGAGCACGGTCATCGGACGCAACGTGAACCTGGCCGGCCGCCTCTCTTCAGCGGCGAAACGCTCCATGGAAGAGGACGACGACGGCCAGCCGGAGGCGGAGGTCGGCCCCGAGCGGCCGTCGGGCCTGGCAGTGACGGTGGATACCGCGGGCACGCTCTTCAACGAAGGCATCGCCATCAGCCGCGACACGCTCGTCCAGATCGAGAGCCAGCTTCCGCTCACGCACGTCGAGGACGCGGCCGGGCCGCGCATGGAGTACTTCGACGACTCGATCGGCAAGAAGATGATCATGCGCTATGCCGGCGACGCCAAGTTCAAGGGCGTGCGCTCGAGCTTCCCGGTGTACGAGGTGGATTACGAGTAGGGGCACAGCGACGCTGTGCCCCTACAACGGCACGGCATGCCGTGCCCCTACCATGGCACGGTGCAGTAGGGGCGCACGGCCGTGCGCCCCTACATGTTCGGGCNNGAGTCTCGTCGTCCATGTGGCGCCACTGTCGATGATCGTGATGAATCTCTATCCCTACAACGCCGGTCACGTCATGATCGCGCCCCGCCGCCACGTCGGGCGCTTGAGCGAGGTCACGCCAGAGGAGCTGGGCGAGATGGCAAGCCTCGCCCAACGGCTCGCGAGCGTCATCGAGGAGATCTACCGTCCGCACGGCCTGAATCTCGGCATGAACCTCGGGCGCGCCGCGGGCGCAGGCATCGAGGATCACCTCCATCTGCACCTGCTCCCACGCTGGAATGGCGACACGAACTTCATGAGCGTCGTCGGCGAGACGCGCGTGATCCCAGAGGATCTCGGCGAGGCGTGTAAAAAGCTGCGTGGGTATTTCGAGGATTCGCTGTCGTAGGGACACGGCATACCAGGGGCGACGCATGCGTCGCCCCTACGCCGTCAGGCGCGGCCGGTCGCCGCTACCTCGGGCGCACGGCCGTGCGCCCCTACGATTCCCTATCGTTGGGCACGGCACGCCGTGCCCCTACCTCTTTGGGGCCTTCTTCGCCGGCTTGGGCTTGACCTTGGGCTTCGGCTTGGGGTGCGCTGTCTCCCAGTCGCTGCGGGCCTGGCGGTACTTGTCCGGAAGCACCTGGGCTTTGGAGCGCGCGTCTTCGCTCTTGCTGCGCGCGGCCAAGAAATCCTGTTTTGCGATCGCCTGGTCGGCCGACGTGAGCAGCGCCTCGACCGCGGCCGTCTCTGCGTCCGTCTCGGTGAACGCTTCTGCAGGAATGTGCGCCTGAGCCGCCTCGTCCTTCACCGCGGGCAGCTCCTCAAGCATGATGCGCGTTTCGTCGCGAGCCGACTCTGCCGCCGACTGGACGAGATGCTTGGCCGCCTCAGCCGACTTGGCCGCAGCACGACCCTTCTCCGCAGCCTCATTGGCCGCGGAAAGCCCACCCCGGTAGTCTTGCGCCTGGACTCGCCGCTGCGCCTCCGTAAGCGCTGCGCGTGCGGCAGCCAGCCGTTCCGGGGCGTACTCACCCGCACCTTGCTGCTCAGCAGAAACCAGGGCAGCTTCCGCGGCGGCGATCTCCTTCGTGGGCGGCTGGTCGCAGGCGCAACAGATCAACGCGGCAACCAGGACGACGGGCGACAAGCGGCGCATCGGTCCAGGACCTCCACCAAGGCCGGCCTCGGAATGCGATCGGATGCTAGAGGCCGTGGCGGACCTTGTCAAGCGCGGCAGGACGGGCAGGGACAAATGCCAGTACCAGCGCGGCCGCCAACAGCCCGAGATCCTCGATCACGAGCGCCAGGCCGGCGGCGCGGCCCTGCGCGTCGAGCGAGAAGCACCCGCAGTTCTCTATGTCGATGCCGCGCCAGAGCGTGGAGCTGACGGCAACGATGAATGCGAGCAGCATGAGGCCGCTCAGAAGCGAGACCTCGCGCCTCCAAAGGCCGAAGATCAGTGCGAGCCCGGCCAAGAGCTCCACCCAGGGGAGGATCACGGCAAACAGGTTGGGCAGCAGCGGCGGCAAGACCGCGTTCGGACCGATGACCTGGTAATGATAGAGGATGCGCGCGAAGCGCTCGGGCCACAGGATTTTGTCGTGGCTCGCGAAGACGAAGACGCCCCCAACCAAGAGCGCCAGCCCACGCTGCAGCCAGACGTTGTTGAGCAGCCTCGTCATCGGGCCCGCCCCTCCACCGGATACCCCGCGTCCTGCCAGGCGGGGATGCCATCCTGAAGAACCACAGCCGGGATGCCCTTCTCCTTGAGCTGGCGCGCGACAATGTGGCTCGCCTCGCAGCCAAAGCCGGAGCAGTAGACGATGACGTCGTAGCGATTGCGCAGGCGCGGCTCGATCCCGGAGAACGCGGCGTCGAACTCGTCCTCAGGCAGCGAGAGAGCGCCAGGGATGCGCTCCAGGTCGTAGATCATCTTGGGGCGCGCGTCGACAAACAGCACTGCACCGCGGTCAAAGCGCCGCTTCGCCTCTGAGACGCCGACAGTCTCGTCTCCCGGCTTGAGATACACGTTCGAGGTGAGCGCCAGTCCGCGGCCGCTCCACGCGTTCCAGGCCAGGCCCAGCACAATCCCCGCGCCGATGAACACCGGAATCCGATACCAACGCATCGGCGGCAAGCTAACACGGCGCCTGGCGCGCAGCAACCTCGTCGCAGAACTGGCCTGGCGGCCGGTCCTTGACAGCAGGCTGGGCCAGGCATAAGGTGCGTGGCGGCGTACGGTCAGCGGAGTCCTGCCGTGCCCCCCAGAGAGAGGTAGCAAATGCGGCGAGCCCTGCTCCTGACGTGTCTGGCCCTCGGCGTGACGGTGGCGGTACGTGCGGACAATGCGAAGGCGCCGGCCGGAGGCCAGACGCCGGCATTTCCGGCGCAAGTCGAGCAAGTCACAGTGGACGTGGTGGTGGCTGACCAGCAGGGCACGCCGATCACAGGGCTCAGGCGCGAGGATTTCACGCTCAGCGAAGATGGAACGCCGCAGGCCATCGCCAGTTTCGAGCCAATCGATGTGGCCTCAGGACCGCCGCCAACCACCGCGCTCGGGCAGCGCGTGTCGTCTAACACGGACGCGGCCAAGCGTACCGCGCGTACGTTCGTCATCGTCTTTGACGGGCTGCACATCACGCCCTCNNCACATGGGTGTCGACACGCTTCGGCTTGGGACGAGACGATTTCTTGGCCGCGCTCAAGCGCCAGAAGGGTACCGCGCCATCGGATATAAGCTGGGACTACATGAGCGAGTACGAGGCCTTGCGTATCGAGGACTTCCACGACACCCAAGTCGGGGGGCGGGTGACACGGCGCTGGGTCGCCTCGAACTTCTTGCCGGCCACGAGCCAACAAGATGCGCAGGGACAGACGCAGGGCACTTCGGACTCCTCCAACCCGATGCAACCTGGCATGGTCGACCCGCTCGTCGCGGACAGGGCGAGGCAACTGCGTCACGAGAGCCGCGTCAAGCAAGATGAGACGCTGGGACTGCTCAGACGTGTCCTAGATTCGCTGGTAGAGGTCAAGGGCCGCAAGTCCGTGCTGCTCGTGTCAGAGGGCTTCGTCGTGGACTTCGAAGCCGGTGAACGCCGCCCGGTCGGCGAGGCGGCGCACCGGGCCAACGCCGCGATCTACTTCATCGACGCGCGCGGCCTCTTGGGGCTACCGATGGTCAGCTCCGCTTCGTGGGGCACGGCCATCGACCCGAGCGACATGGGCGCCTACCTCGGCGAGGCTGACCTCTTGTCAGAGGGTTGCCAAGCCGTGGCTGCGGACAGCGGCGGCTTCACGGTTCGCAACAACAACGATCTGGCCGGCGCCATGGCGCGCATCGCGCGCGAGTCGCAATCCTACTACCTGCTCGGCTACCACCCGGCGCGCACCACGCCGGACGGCAAGTTCCACCGCATCGGCGTGTCCGTCAGCCGCAAGGACGTCGTCGTGCGCGCCAGGCGCGGGTACTTCGCAGCGACTGACAGCGGCAAGGCGCAGGCCGCGCCGCAGCGCGGCGCGTTCCAGGCCGCGCTGGATTCGCCCTACGACATCGACGGCGTGCCACTGCGCCTGGCGGCGTACACTCTCAACGAAGCCTCGCCGGGTAAGATCAGGACGGCCATGGTCGCGGACGTCGAAGTCGGCCAGTTCCGGTGGGAGCGCGAGAACGATCGCTATGTCAATGCCGTCGAGCTCCTGCTGCTGGTCGCGAATCGAAAGACGGACGATGTCCAACGCTACGACCAGACGATCAACCTGAACCTGCGCGAGGAGACCCGCGCGCAGCTCATGGCCTCGTCCCTGCCCATCATGCGCGAGTTCGAGTTGACGCCGGGCAGGTACTTCGTGAAGGTGGTCGTACGCGAGCGGAACAGCGGTCGCATGGGAACGGTGGCGCACGAGTTCACCGTGCCCGAGCTGGGGACGCTGCGTCTGTCGTCGCCGGTGATCACGGACACGTTTCGGGAGGNNGCCTGCCAATACGAGGTCTACGGCGCCAAGGTGAGCCCGTCTGACGGGAAGCCGCACGTCTCCGGTGGGCACGCGATCCTCCGGTCAGACGGCACGGTGGTACGCGAAATCCCGGCGACAGCGATCAACGCTTCGTCCGGCGGCGTCGCGCGAACGGTGCTGTTCTCGTCGGCGAACCTTGAGCCAGGCCAGTACCAAGTCGTGCTCAAGGTCAAAGACGAAGTCGCGGGCCAGA
This sequence comes from Acidobacteriota bacterium, assembly GCA_003155335.1. Classification (GTDB taxonomy): domain Bacteria; phylum Acidobacteriota; class Vicinamibacteria; order Fen-336; family Fen-336; genus FEN-336. Next base: position 6,123 of record PMCG01000060.1, on the reverse strand, counting down.
CTGTCGAAGCGGTGGAGCCGTTCGTGATCACCGGCCCCCGCGCCACGTCGCGCAGCCCCGCTCAGACACCCAGCACCCCGACAGGCACGCGCTGAGGCGCGGCGCTCCAACCGCCCATCGAGCACGACGCTCCAGAGGTCGGACCTCGCCGATGTGCGGATCTCCTGCCGAGCCGATGGACGCTGGCTCGCCGAGACTCACTCTCGGACGTACTTCCCGATAATGGGCGCCAGCTCCTGCTTGACCTGCGACGGTACCAGCTCGGCCGGCGTCACCAGGGCGTACTTGAGCGCGGACGCGCACTCGCACTCTCGCGCGATCGGCAATCGCGCGAGCGCCGCGCGCAGCACCGCCTTGGCGGTCGCAGCGTTCTTGCCGAGGTTGGCGATGATCTGCTCGGCCGTGACCGCGTCGTGCTCGGGATGCCAGCAGTCGAAGTCCGTCACCATGGCGAGCGTGGCGTAGCAGATCTCGGCCTCGCGCGCGAGACGCGCCTCCTGCATGTTCGTCATGCCGACGAGGTCCATACCCCACGAGCGATAGAGCTTCGATTCAGCCAGCGTGGAGAACTGCGGCCCCTCGATGCAGACGTAGCTGCCGCCGTCGTGGTGGCGCGCGCCGGCGTCAACGCAGGCTTCCGATAGCACGCGCGAGAGACCCGCGCAGAAGGGATGAGCGAACGCGACGTGGGCGACGAGCCCGCGACCGAAGAAGGTCCCCTTGCGCTGAGTCGTGCGGTCGACGAGCTGGTCCGGGATAACGATGTCGAGCGGAGCGTAGGCCTCCTTGAGCGACCCGACGGCGGAGACCGAGAGAATCCACTGGACGCCGAGCGTCTTCATGGCGTAGATGTTGGCGCGATAGTTCAGCTCGCTCGGCAGGATGCGGTGGCCGCGGCCGTGGCGCGCGAGAAACGCCACGCGTTGCCCGCCCAGCTCGCCCACGACGAGCACGTCCGATGGCTCGCCGAATGGCGTCGCCACGCTCACGCTGCTCGCCTGCTTGAGCCCCTCCATCTCGTACAAGCCACTCCCACCGATGATCCCGATCTCCGCTCGTGTCTCCATCGTTGCCTCGCTTGTCTGTTGTCGATCCCTACGTCAGAGCGTGCCCAGCGTGCCAGCCCGCTCGCCGCGACTCGCCACCAGCACGCGCTCGACGGCTGCCAGAACCTCCTCGACCGCAACACCGCGAACGCAGGCGAACTGCTGCGCCTCCGCGCAGGTGTAGCCAGGGCACGGCCCACACGGTACCACGTGCTGCACGGTCTCGGCCGGAACCGTGGTCCAGGGTCGCCAATGCACGAGGTTCGACGACCCGAAGATCACCACCAGTGGCAATCCGACCGCGGCCGCGACGTGCGCGATCCCGCTGTCGTTGCCGACGAACAGGCGACTGCGGGCAGCCAGCGCCACGACCTCGGACAACGGCAGGTCCGCGAACGTCGTCAACGGAACGCGAGTCATCTGGCGCAGCGCCGAGAGGATCCCAGCCTCATGACGGGCCGCGATCGCCACCGGCGACAGTCCGCGTTCGTGCAGGCGTTCGACGACGCGCGCAAAGCCCTCGGTGGACCAGCGCTTCGACTCAAAGGCCGCGGCTGGGTGTACGAGCGCGAGCCGATCGTGCGCGGTGAGGCCACACGCGTCCAGGCGCGCCGCCAGGGCCTGCTCGGCTGCGTGGGAGGGTGTGAGCCGCGTCGGCGGGCAATCACTGACCGGCACGCCGACGAATCCGAGCAATCCAAGCTGCTGCTCGACCGAGTGTAGCTCCGCGCGGCCCCACAGGCGTGCCGGCGGCGGCGCCCGATGAGTGAGCAGCCGGCTCAACCGGTAGTGCTGGTAGCCCACGCGCCTTGGCGCGCCCGAGGCGAACGTGAGGAGCGTGGCGGTCGTGCCGCCGTGCAGATCGAACGCCACGTCGTAGCGCGCCGACCGCAGTTGGCGCGCCACTGCCAGCCGAGTCGCCAGACTGCCGCGCCGCATGCTGATGACCGCGCTCGCCTCGCGTGGTCCCTCGAAGAGCGGGGCAACCCAGTCCTCGAGCAGCAGATCGATGCGCGCGTCAGGCAGCATCCGCCGCAGCGCGTGGATCGCCGGCGTCGTCAGAACGGCGTCGCCGATCGAGCGCAGCCGCACGAGCAGCACGCGCTTGACGCGCGACCAGTCCCAAGGCGGTGGACCGAACACGCGTGGAGGGTCGTCCGCGGAGATGCGCTCGATGGTGTCAACGTCGGCGCGGGACACGAGAGCCGTGCGATTGCGGGACGGGCTAGTGCCCGGTCGCCGCCGCCACGATCGCCAAGCCGCCGAAGACGAAGAGCCACAGGAAGGCGAACAGGACGCCGACGACCAGGAGCGCCGTCGAGATGATGCCCAGCACCAGTCCGGCGGTGGCATAGCCCTCCCCCGTCGGGGAGGCCTCACCCGCGCGGATCGCCCTGCGTTCTTGGACCGCCAGGAACCAGGCCACGGGCCCTGGCAGGTGGCAGCAAATGAAGAAACTCGCCAGGCCGACCACGAGCGCCGCGACTGCTCGGCCGCTGGCAGGCGCCAACTGCGGACTTGGACCGGAACTCATGCTCATCGCGTTCGCCCTCCTGGGGGACGGCGCGCCTCGCGCGTCGCGCCCGAGCGCAACGCGAAGAAGCTTTCGCAAGCTGCGCGGAACCGCTCGGCCAGCGGCTCGCCCAGTGCCGCCGGCACCGGGCCCAGCCGCTTCCACGCCGCCTGCGCCTCGTCTACCTCCTCGCGTCCGGAGCGCCAGCGCACCTCTCGCTCGGCCTGGCCGCCCATGGCGTTTGCCGCCAGCGCGCTCTGTAGCTGGCGCGCCAGATCGTCGGCGCTGACCCCGCCGGCAGCAGGCGCACACTCGACAACGAGGGTTTCCACGCGGCCGCAGAGTTTCTCCATCTTGCGCAACGTCAGCTGGGGATCGAGCTCAGTGCCCGCGAAACCGGTTGGGAAGGCCTCGACCAGCGCCAGGCAGGCGCGCTCGAAGCGCTCGACGAGGAGGCCTGCGCCGGGACCGAGCGCGCGAGACGTCTTGCGCCAGGCGTCTCGCAGCGTGCCGATCTTCTCCGCCAGCGCGTCCGGAGGAGGCGCAATAGAGTCGGTCGCCGGCAGGAGGGCCTCGATCTGCCGACAGATCTCCTCGCAGGCTGCTACGTTGGTCGCAGCCGTGATCTCCTCGCGTCGTTTGTGCCGCTCGAAGAAGGCGTCACAGGCTGTGCGAAACCGCTTCCAGAGTGCCTCCGACTGGCTGCGACGTACGGCGCCCACCTTCTTCCACTCGTCCTGGAGCGCACGCACCTCGCTCAGCGTCTTGTCCCATTCGGTCGACTCGACCAGCGCTTCGGCGCGCTCGCACAAGGCCTGCTTGCGCTCCTGGTTCGCCGCCCATTCGGCGGAGCGCGCCTGGCGATGGGCTTTAAAGCGGGCGAAGAAGTGCTCGCAGGCCGCACGGAAGCGCCGCCACACGGCATCGGATTGCTCTCGCGGCACAGGACCGACACCCTGCCACTCCTCTTGCAGCTTGCGCACCGCCTCGGCCGTATGCGCCCAGTCCGTCGACTCGGCCAGCGCTTCGGCGCGCTCGCACAAGGCCTGCTTGCGGCCGAGGTTCTCGGCGCGCTCGGCGTCGATACGAGCGAAGTGCGTTTGGAGCCGAGCCGCGATCGCGTCGCGCGAGCCGCGAAAACGCTCGCGCAGCGCCTCGCCTTGCTCCCGCGGCAGCTCAGCAGCCGTCTTCCAGCGTGCATCGATGTCCTTGACGCGCCGCGCGACCTCGTCCAGGTCCTCGACCGTGGCCAGGGCCTCGATCTGCTGGCAGAGCGCCTCGCGCACGGAGAGGTTGGCCCAACGCTTCCAATCCTCGTCGGCGCGCAGGGCCTGCACCTGCGGATAGAGCTTCTTGCGCGCCGCCTCGATCCGCGCGAGCAGGGTCTCGCGCTCGCGGCGCGAGGGCAGCGGCCCAGGCTCAGCGGCAACAGTGCCCGCCTCCCGTAGACAGCGGGTCGCCTCCTTGAGACTTGGCTCCGTGGCAGCAGCCAAGGCCTCCAGCCGTTCCGCCAGCGAGACCAGGCGCGCCAGGTTCTGTTGCTCCTTTTGCGCACGCGCCGCGCGTTCGGCAGCTTCGCGCTCCTCGTAGCGCGCGCGCGCCGCGGCAAAGCGCGCCGACTTCTCGTCCTCCAGTCCGGCCGAGACAGCGCGCCATTCCTTTTCGATCGCGCCGAAGCGCGTGCGAGCGGTCGCGACGTCCTCGCTGGTCGCCAGGGCTTCTGCCTCGCGGCAGAGCTCCTCGCGCCGCGACTCACGCTCAGCCGCTGCCGCGCCCGTCTCCATGCGCAGGCGACAGGCCTCGACGGCC
>PMCG01000060.1:0-1745 GCA_003155335.1 Acidobacteriota bacterium | reverse complement strand
CTGCCAGGCGCTCGCGCTCGCGCGCATCCGATTCGTGGCGCGCCAGACCGGCGTGCACGACCCGCAGCGCCGCGTCGTAGCGAGCTGCGAGTGCCGCGTCCGCGCCAACGCCGATTTCTTGCCAACTCGCCTCGGCAGCGGCGAGCTGCTCCGCCGCCTGCGCCAAGTCCTTTGCATGCGCCAGNNGCCTTGATCTTCGCGCGCGCCGCGATGCTCTTGAGCGTCCCGCGATCGTCGATCGACTCAAGCGCGGCCAGCGCGACGTCGCGGTGCTCGCTACCGGTGGCGACGCTGGCGCGCAGCGCCGCGTCCGTGATCCTCGCAAGCGCTGCCAAGCGTTGCGAGCCGTCGACAGCCTCGCGCGCCACTTGGGCCAACATCTTCGGATCGCTCAGTTTCGCCAGCGCGGCGCGGCGCACGGGTTCCAGACACGCGGCCTTGGCCACGCTCGCCAGCGCCTTGGGCTCAGTGATCGAGTCCAGTGCCGTGCGGAGCGCATCCGGCTCGCCTTCTCCCATGACGGCCGTCTGGAGAGCGTCGCACGCCTCGTTGCGCACTGTGACGTCCGCATCCGTGCGGGCGATCTCGGCCAGGATCTCGACGCTGGCAAGCCTCTTGGTGGCGAGCCGTCGCACGCGGGCGTCGGCGTCAGCGCGGGCAACTCCGGCCAGGACGCCCTGCTCCTCTGCGCCCAAACCGCGCACGGCCTCCGCACGCACGTCCGGATCGGAGTGCTGCCAGCGGGGCTTCGAACGGAAGATCTCAAGCAGTGCCATGCGGGCGTCTCTTCGGGGGGTCCGTGCCCCGTCGATGGCCAGCAGAATACACCAAGTCGCCGTGTCGCGGGTGGGCTCGACCCGTCCCACCTGCGGGACGGCCACATCCCACGAACGCGATGCCCGACGGCCGTGTGTCGGCTGATGNNCGAGGCCACCGATGGATATCCTCCTCCCTTCACGTGCACGCCAGCGCCGGATCCGACGCATCGCGATCGCCGTCGGCGGGGCCTTAGTCCTTGGGCTCGTCACCCTCGGTCTCTCGCGCCTCAAGCCAGCACCGCCGAGCGTCGAGCGGGCCACGGTCTGGATCGACACCGTCAAGCGCGGCGAGATGCTGCGCAACGTCCGCGGCGTGGGCACGCTCGTCCCCGAGGAGATTCGCTGGATCCCAGCCGTGACCGAAGGCCGCGTGGAGCGGCTGGTGCTGCAGGCCGGGACCCGCGTCACGCCGGACTCCGTCATTCTCGAGCTCACGAATCCTGAGCTGACCCTGGCCGTGCAGGACGCCGAGTCCCAGGCCAAAGTCGCCCGCGCGCAGCTCACCGAGCTGCGNNGTCGAGTCGCAGTGCAATCAGGCGCGGCTCAAGGCCGAGGCCAACGAGCAGCTCGCGGTCGAAGGGCTCGTGGCAGCGATTGATCTCAAGATCGCGCGAGAGACGGCCATCGAGACGACTGAGCAGCTCCGCATCGAACGCGAGCGGCTGGCATCGGCCAACGAGGCGGTCAAGGCCCAGCTCGACGCCAAGGGCATGGAGGTCGAGCAAAAGGAGGCGCTCGCGCGCCTGAAGCGCAGCCAGCTCGACGCGCTTCACGTGCGCGCCGGCATGGCGGGCGTGCTCCAACTCGTCGCGGTCGAGGTCGGCCAGCGTGTCGCGCCCGGCGCCAATCTCGCGCGCGTCGCGCAGCCCGCGCGATTGAAGGCCGTCGTCAAGGTGCCCGAGACTCAGGCCAAGGACATTCAGCTCG
>PMCG01000039.1:14091-16020 GCA_003155335.1 Acidobacteriota bacterium | reverse complement strand
TTCGCGGGCGACGGGCCAGGGCCGCGCTGCATGGTCCCCTATGTCAAGAACGTCCTTTTGGCGTCCAGCGATCAGGTCGCCATCGACGCCATTGCCGCGAAGCTGATGGGCTTCGACCCGCTGTCCGACTGCAAGTTCATCCGCTTGGCGCACGAACGCGGGCTGGGCGTCGGCGATGCGCGCGAGATCGAGATCGTCGGCGACGCGGAGCTGGCCGAGCAGAGCTGGCACTTCGTCGGCCCGTTCAAGGAAATGACGTTTGCCGCCCGNNGGGCCGCCAACGAGTGCGGCAGGCCCTGGCGAGTGAGTGGGGGCGGCTGTTCGCGAGCTGGAATCGCGTGCAGGCGGGCGACAGAGGCTATGCGGATGTGGGAGCTGCGGCGCCGGAACTCGTGCGCGCGCCCCGGCAGCTAGTGCATATGGGCATCAAGGCACTCTGGACTTGTGTCAGAGAGGCGCCGGAGTTCGCGCGACGCAAACGGTTGGCGGCGCGGACGGCAACGAAACCCTGCCAGCCTGCCTAGAAGAACTTCCCCTCGACCTTGTTGGTGAAGCGGAACGTATGCGGCCAGCCCGGGAACACGTTCGCCTCACGCTCGTACTCGACTGTGATCGTGCGCGAGTACTCCCCCGTGGCGATCTTGAAGTCGGTTGGCCTGAGATATTCCTGGAGCTCGGTCTCCCGCAAGGCGTCATGGATGCCTTTGGCAATGATCTCGTCGACGTGGCCCCCCCGTGGCGTCCGAGCAATCTCTTCCAGCTTGTCGTTCAGCATGTAGTTCGCGTAGTACACAGGGCCGACGTGCCACGCCGCGTAGCCTAGCGCCACGAAGACCGCTAGCCAGAACAAGGACGAGAGCCGTCCGCGGCCCGTTTCGCTTCGTCGCATCATGTCTGTTTCCCCCTTGCGTCGATCCTTAGCGGATCACGTGGAAGAACCGTCGCCAACGCGTGCGGCCGAGCGCTGTCAGAGTGTCCATCAGCCAGTCCGAGAGCCGGTCTCGATTGTACTCGGCCCGCGACGCCTCGTACGACCAGTAGACAATGAGCGCCCGGCCTTTGACCTGATCCTCCGGCAGAAAGCCCCAGAAACGACTGTCGAGGCTGTTGTCGCGGTTATCGCCCATTACGAACAGTTGGCCCGGGGGCACTTGTTGCGGGCCCCACTCGGAGCGCACGTCGCCGCCGATCAAGACTCGCTCCTGGTCGTCGGGTCGCCCGGAGGAGCCGAGGAAATGTACGTAGGGCTCCTCGAGGGCCTGCCCATCTACGAATACGGTCCTGTCGCGGACCGCGACGGTCTCGCCAGGCAGGCCGATCACGCGCTTGATGTAATCCTTCTGCGGATCCTTTGGGTACTTGAAGACCACGACGTCGCCGCGGCGGATCGGCCGCGTTGGGCAGACGGCGCGCTCCAACGCAGACCCAGCCGGCGAGAAGACGAACTTGTTGACGAGCAAGTGATCGCCGATCAACAGGTTCGTCTCCATCGAACCCGAGGGGATCTTGAATGCCTGGACGACGAAGGTGCGTACGAACAGCGCCAGGATGAGAGCGACCACGAAGGACTCGAGGTACTCCCGCGCCGTCGACCTTTTTGGACCGTCCGAACGGCCGCTCTGTGCGTTGGCCACGGTCACTATTCTAGCCGAGCTGGCTCGCCTTGCGGTGGCACGGCGCTCGCGACGGTCCATCAGTCCACCCTCAGTACGGCGAGAAAGGCCTCTTGGGGGATGTCGACCCGCCCAACCCGCTTCATGCGTTTCTTTCCTTCCTTCTGCTTCTCGAGCTGCTTGATGTGCTGGCGTTCGGCCATGGTCAACCGGTTGGGGAGCACTCTGGGCGGTATCAGCCCGTCGGCGTCACGCTGCCGCTCAAGCCCCGGCCCCTGGGCTCGACCCACCTCGCCCCGAAGGGGGAGACGTGAAT
>PMCG01000039.1:6407-14047 GCA_003155335.1 Acidobacteriota bacterium | reverse complement strand
GGGAGCACGGCGTGGTTGATCGCCGTCCACTTCGGTGGTAGAACGCTACTAGTGGCTCTGCGTCAGGACGGCCGAGTGCAGCTCCCTCGCGACCTGCCGGGAGTGAGCGGCGTGTCCGGCGCGCCAGGCTGAGAGAGGGGAAGAGAGATGCTCAGAAAGATCCTCGCGGTCGACGATTCCGCGCTGATCCACCAGATGTACAAGCTCTTCCTCTCGCGCTACAAGAACTGCAAGCTCGTCAGTGCCATGAACGGGCTCGAGGCCCTGGAGAAACTCGGCCAAGAGGAGGGTATCGATCTGATCCTCCTGGACATCAACATGCCCGTCATGAACGGGCTCGAGTTTCTCCAGCGCTTGCTCAAGGAGCCGGCCTATCAGCACATCCCCGTCATCATCATCTCGACCGAGGGCAAGGAGGAGGACACGATTCGCGGTCTCAAGATGGGGGCGAAAGGGTACGTGAAGAAGCCGTTCCAGGCCTCTGAGCTGCACGGCCTGATCGAGAAGATCACCGCGGCGTCCTGACCCCCAACCGGCAGGCCAGGACCGCGCGGACGAGAGCCCGCCGGGATGCTGAGGCACGATGAACGACCCGACCATATCGCCTGAGCTGATCGGCATCTACGTCGAGGATGCGCGCGCGCATCTCGAGGCCTTGGATCATTGCCTGCTGACCCTCGAGCGCGATGGCCTGGATCCAGAGGTCGTCACCGCTGTGCTCGGACCGCTGCATACACTCAAGGGCAACAGCGGCATGATCGGCTTCACTTCGATCAAGGACCACGTTCACCGCCTCGAGGACGTCTTCGCACGCATCAGCGAGAGCGCGCTGCCCCTTACCCCTGACGTCTTCGACGTGCTCTTCTCGGGCGCCAGCGCCCTGCGTGACGCCATCGAGCAGGCCTGCCAGTCCGGCGAAGAGACGCGCTCGCTCGATGCGGCAACAGCCTCGCTCACGGGACTCGTGACGCGCGCGACGACGCCACCCGCGCGTCCCGTGCCGCCGTCCTCCGCGACCGCGGCCCCAAGCCCGATCGTGCCGGCGCCAGCGCCATCTGCCATCGCGGCGACTGCCGAGCCCAACAAGAAGGCCGTGGAGGCGCAGCAATACGTTGCCACGCGCTCTAATCTTCTCCGCGTCGAATTCTCGAAGCTCGACCTGCTGCTGAACCTGGTCGGCGAGCTGATCATTTACCGCACCAAGCTCCAGCAGGTCGGCAAGCGCCTCGCCGAGACGCTCGAGACACACGGCGCCGCACAGGAGCTGTTGTCGGCCGTCGCGCAGGTGGCCGGGGTCAGCGCGCAGCTCCAGGAAATGGTCATGCAGATCCGCATGCTACCCGTGCGCCAGGTCTTCGAGCGCTTCCCGCGTATGGTGCGCGACCTGGCCCGGCAGCAGGGCAAGGAAATCGAGCTGATCGTCGAAGGCGAGAGCACGCGCGTCGACAAGGCCATCATCGACGAGATCGGCGAGCCTCTGGTCCACATGCTGCGCAACAGCATCGACCACGGTATCGAGCCGCCCGACGTGCGCTTGGCGCGCGGCAAGACCCCCACCGGCACGATCCTGCTCTCCGCCGCGCAAGAGTCTAATCACGTCCTGATCACCATCATGGACGATGGGGCAGGCGTGGACGCGGCCGCCGTGCGCCGCCGCGCGATCGAGCGTGGCCTGGTGAAGCCCGATCAGCCGCTCTCAGAGCGTGAGGCGATCCAGCTCATCTTCGCCCAGGGCTTCTCCACCGCGGAGAAGGTAACAGAGGTATCCGGACGCGGCGTGGGTCTCGACGTAGTACTCAAGGCCATCGAGCATCTGAATGGGCTGGTGGAAGTCGAGTCGGTGCCCGGGGTGGGAACGAAGTTCATCATCCAGCTGCCCCTGACGCTGGCAATCATCTCGACGCTGCTGGTCAAGGTCGCGGACGGTCTTTACGCGATCCCGCTCTCGACGGTCATCGAAAGCCTGCGCTTCGCGAGCGCCGATGTCCAGCACATCAAAGGGCGCAGAGCGCTGCGCCTGCGCGACCGCATCGTTCCGCTCGTGCGCCTGGCCGACGTCTTCGGGCTGCCACGCCGGCAGGAGCGCCAACGCGAGTACGCCGTCATCGTGGGCCGCGGGGACAAACAGCTCGGGCTGGTCGTCGATGCCCTGGCAGGGCAGCAGGAAGTCGTCATCAAGGCGTTGGATGCGGTCGCGACCACGACGCATTCGGCCGTGGCGGGCGCCACGATCATGGGCGACGGCAGCGTCGTCCTGATCGTCGACGTGCCTGCGCTCTTCGAGGGAGGCCGGCGCATGACGTATGTGCACGAGCACGACGAGCGCGCATCTCTGCCGTGAAACCGATGCACACCGCCATGAATGCATCAGTGCCCGCACGGCAATCGCTCTCTCAGGAGGCGCACCGATGAGCCGCAGTCCCGCGAAGCGCAAACACGTACCGCAGGTGTCCGTGCCAGGCGGCAAGCAGCGGCCCACGACGACGGACGCGTCGGCGTCGGACAGCGTGACGACGCCAACGCAGGTAACGGTTGGCCTCGGCAGGGGTGACGCCGAGGCTGCCAGCGCCCGCATCAGTTTGCCGCCGTCCGGTCTGGCTCAGGACATCTTGGCCCGGGAAGACGCCAAGTTCATCGAGACCGTGGGGCCGCAGGAGGTCGTCACGCCGGCGGCGACGCGCCCCGACAGCCTCTCTTTTCTGCTGGCCCCCGCGCGCGAGGAGAAGAAACCCGTCGAGGCCACCGAGCACTTGGTGACGTTCATCCTCGGCAACGAGGAGTACGGCCTCGACGTGCGCCTGGTGCAGGAGGTCATCCGGCTGACGGAGATCACGCCGGTGCCCCGCGCTCCCGACTTTGTCAAGGGCGTCATCAATCTGCGCGGGCGCATCATCCCCGTGGTCGATCTCAGGCGCAAGCTCGCCTTGGGCGAGGTGGACGCGAACGCGCGCACGGCGCGTGTCGTCGTTGCCAGGCTGCGCGACCGGCTGGTCGGTCTGCTCGTGGATGGCGCGTCGCAGGTGCTGAAGGTGCCGGTCTCGCTGATCGAGCCTGCCCCCGAGGAGGTGCTCGAAGTCGACGCCGACTACATTCGGGGGGTGGCCAAACTCGCCAATCGGCTGGTGATCCTGATGGACCTCGCGCGCGTGCTCTCGCTTGAGGGGCGCGAGGCGTCACCTGAGGGTCTCGAGGCATAGCTGCGGAGGGGTGGGCGCATGCAGTTCTCACAGACGCACGTAGGTTCGTTGCGGACGAAGCTCGTCGGGCTAGTGCTGCTAACGACGGCCGTGGTCGGCGGCACGCTGACGCTCTTCGTCGGCGCGATGGCTGGCGTTGGCCTGCTGCTCGAGACCGCGGTGGCGGCGGCGGTGCTGACGGCGCTCGCGGCAGCGGCGGGCCGCCACTTCACGGGCCGCTGGCTAGCGCCTGTCAGCGCGATGGTCGAAGTCGCCGGTGCGGTGGCCAAGGGCGACCTGACGCGTCGCGTCGAGGTGTCGAGCGAAGACGAGCTGGGCGTTCTCGGCAAAAGCTTGAGCGAGATGGTCGACAATCTGCGGCGTGTCGTGGACAGAATCCACGAGACGTCCGAACAGGTTGCGTCTGCGGCCGGCCAGATCTCCGCTAACGCGCGCATGATCATGCGCGGCGCACAGTCCCAGGCCCAGGCCGGCGAAGAGACCTCGACCTCGATGGAAGAGATGGCCGCGTCGATCCAGACCGTCGCGGCCAACACGCAGCATCTGGCCAGCTACGTCGAGGAGACCTCCAGCTCTATCACCGAGATGGGCGCCTCGATCGAGCAGGTCGCGCGCTCGAGCGCGACACTAGCCTCGACCGTGAGCGAAGCCTCCGTCACCGTCGAGGAGATGACTCTGTCGGTCGACCAGATGGCCAAGAACCTCGAGACGTTGGCGCAGACCATCACGGACGCCTCGGCGACCATCGAGGAGATGACCTCCTCGCTGGAGGCTGTGGCGCGCAGCGCGGAGGTCATGGACGCGGCAGTGGAGCGCACGAGCCACACCGTTGCCGAGATGGCGAGCGCGGTCAAAGACGTCGCCACCATCGCCGAGGAGGCCGACCGCATCAGCCGCAAGGCCAGCCAGGACGCCCGCATCGGAGACGAGGCCGTGGGCCAGACCATCGTCGGCATGAAGAGCATCGCCGAGACGATGGAGAACAATGCCAGGGTGATCACGAGCTTGGGACGCAGCTCGCAGGAGATCGGCAAGATCGTCCAGGTCATCGAGGAGATCGCCGATCAGACCAACCTGCTGGCGCTCAACGCGGCTATCGAAGCGGCGCGCGCCGGGGACGCCGGCCGTGGCTTTGCCGTCGTTGCCGACGAGGTGCGCAGCCTGGCCGAACGCTCCGTCGAGGCGACTAAGGAGATCGGCAGCGTCATCCGCCAAGTGCAAGCCGAGACGAGCACCGCCGTCGAGACGGCGCGCCTGGGTGCGGCGGAGACCACGGAAGGCATCGTGCTGGCCGACCGTGCCGGCCTGGCGCTGCGCAGCATCATCGAGTCGGTCACGCGCTCGAGCCAGCTGATGGCCGACATCGCCTCCGCCACGAGCCGGCAATCGCACGCATCGGCCGAGGCGCTCAAGACCGTCGCCGACATGAACACCGCCACCGGCCAAGTGCTCACGGCGGTGCGCGAGCAGGCGGCCGGTTCGAAGCAGATCCGCGAGGCGGTCGAGCACATCAATCACATCACCGCCGAAGCCGCCTACTCAACCAAAGAACAGGCTGCAGGCGGGCGCCAGGTCCGGCTGGCCGTCGAGAACATCAATCGCATCGCGGCGCAGGTGAGCACTGCCGCCAGCGAGCAGGCCGAGGGCAGCCGCCAGATCGTGCGCGCCGTGGAGAACATGAGTCGCATGACGCAGCAGGTCTCGCTAGCGACCACCGAGCAGAAGCGCGGCGGGGAGCTGGTGGTCAAGGCCATGGAAAACATCTCCGAGATAGCACGCGACAACCTCGCCACAGTGGAGGAGATGTCGCGGGCGACCGCCAGCCTGGCCGAACAGGCCGCCAGCCTGGCGAAGCTCACGTCCGTCTTCCGTCTGGCATGAGAGCTCTGGGTGCCGGCTCGCGACGATTGCGGCGCGACATCATGCCTGTCGCGCGCCGCGGGTGATGCGTGGACATCGAGGTGCAGTCCGCTGTCGCGGCCCTGAGATCGGGTGAGGAGTCCGTGCGCCGGCACGCGGTGGACGATCTGGGCCGCTCGGGCGCGCCAGCCGCCATCGCGCCGCTGCTGCTGGCGGTGGCCGACGAGATCTGGAGCGTGCGCCAGGCGGCCAGCGACCATCTGGCGAGCTTCGAGCCGACCACGCTTCTACCCGCGCTCGAAGCCGCGCTTCGGGACCACGACAACGCGACCATGCGCAACGCGGCGATGGAGATCTACGTCCGCCTCGGCGCAGCGGCCACGCCAGCCTTGATCGGCTTGTTGACGGACGCGGACGACGAGGTGCGCACCTTTGCCGCGGTGATGCTCGGCACCTTGCGCGAGCAACGCGCCGTGGNNGCGCTGCGCTCCGAGGCCTGGCTACAGTATCCGGCGATCTACGCCCTGGGCGAGATCGGGGACGCACGCGCCAACAGCGCCCTGCTGGAGCTGCTCGACGAGGAACCCTTGCGCGCCGCGGTGCTGGAAGCGCTGGCCAGCGTCGGCGGCCGCGAGGCTTTGCCGCGCGTGATCCCCTCGCTGCATGACGCGGATCCGAACCTGCGCACTGCAGCCATCCGCTGCGTCGTGGCCATCGAGCAACGCGCCACGGCACAAGGAGAGAGCCTCGACCCGCAGGTCCAGGCAGCGCTGGGTCGCGAGGACCTCGTCGAACACCTCCTACGCGCGCTAGCCGACGATGACATCGACAACCGCAAGACGGCCGCGATCACTCTCGGCTGGCTGCGTGAGCCCCGTGCGGAGCGCCAGCTGATCGAGCTCCTGGGAGAGCCGGCGCTCGAGGACTACGCGGCCCACGCGCTGGTTTGCATCGGTTTCAAGGACAAGCAGGCGTACGTCGCGGGGCTCAATCATCCGGCCGACCCAGTACGCCAGGGGACCGTCCGCTGCCTGGCCTGGATCGGGCCTCCCGACGCAACGGCTTTGGTGGCGCCCCTGATCCACGATCCCTCGCCTGAGGTGCGCGCCGAGGCAGCCGCGGCCATAGGGCGCTTGGGCGACGAGGACGCCGCCATGCTGCTCTTGGCGCTCTTGGGCGACGAGAGTGAACGCATCCAGGAAAGCGCCATGGAGGCGCTGGCGCGGCTGCCGTCCGCCAAGGTCGTTCCGGCCCTTCTGGCGGCCGTTGCCAACGCGGATCTCGGTGTGAGCATTCGGGCCATCGAGACCCTCGGGCTCGTGCGCGACCCGCTGGCAGCGCCGGCGCTGATCATTCTGGCGCACGATCCGCGCGAGCACGTGCGGCGCCCGGCGCTCAAGGCGCTGGGCGAGATCGATGCCCCGGGCGTGGCGAGCGTTCTGCAAGCGGGCCTGCTGGACGAGAGCAGCCTCGTGCGGCAGCAAGCAGCCGTCTCGCTCGGCAAGCTGCGCGATCCGGCGGCAATGGCGCAGTTGCTGCCGTTGCTCGGCGAGGCCGATCCCAAGCTGCGCTTCGTCGTGATCCGCGCGCTCGGTCAGCTTCGCAACCCTCTGGCGATNNCTGGGCGAGGCGCGCGCGACAGCGGCAGTTCAGCCGCTGATCGCCGTGCTGCAAGACGGCGATCGCAACTTGAGACGCATCGCCGCCGAGAGTCTGGGCCACATCGGAGATCCGCAAGCCGTGTCCGCGCTGCTACTCTCGCTCGACGATCCCCACTGGAGCGTGCGGTGCGCCGCGGCGACGGCGCTCGGTCGCATCCGCAGTCCCAGGGCGACGCGCGCGCTGCTGGACCATCTAGCCGACGACGACGCCACCGTCCGACGTGCGGTCGTGGCCGCTCTCGGCGAGATCGGCGATGCGCGCGCCGCGCAGCGCCTGACGGAGATCCTCGAGGATCCCGGCCTTCAAGCCACGGCATTGGAGGCGCTGCGGCGCATCGGTGGCCCGGCCCTTCCCGAGATCGAGCGCACGCCGGCCCAGATCGGGCCAGAGGCCCGCCGCCTACTCGTGAATCTCGTCGGCAAGATCGAGGATGGTCGCGCTGCGCGTTTCCTGATCCAGGCGCTGTCGGACCCGGTGGCCGCCGTGCGCGCCGAGGCCGCGATGGCACTGGGCGACGGCGGCCATCTGGAGGCCGTGCGACACCTCAGCCAACTCAAGACCGCCGATCCCTCCCCAGAGGTGCGACACGCGGCCAGCTCCGCCCTGCGCAGGTTGGGGCCGCGGTCCAGGGCATGATGCACGCCCCGTGGCAGCTACAGGCTCCTCCAACCCGGTAGCGCGCATGCGGGATGCCTTCGATCGCGAGGTTGATCTCTCCGAGGAGGAGTTCCGGCTGCTGCGCGACTTCTTACACGAGACCTTCGGCCTGTATTTCGACGACAACGCCCGCTCGCTCCTGCGCACGCGTCTGCTCGGACGGCTTTCGAGCCTGGATCTAAGCTCGTTTGAGGACTACTACCACTATCTGCGCTTCGGTCCTCAGCGCTCGCACGAGCTCGAGAGCATGGTCAGCCATCTGAC
>PMCG01000039.1:0-6383 GCA_003155335.1 Acidobacteriota bacterium | reverse complement strand
CTGCAAGTCGTCGGCATCGATATCGACAGCGTGGCTCTGGAGAAGGCGCGCCGCGGCCTCTACTTCCGCAATTCCTTCCGCTCTGTCGAGGCGGCGCTGGTCGAGCGGCATTTCCTGCCCGAGGGCGCGGGCCACCGCGTGAAGGACAACGTCCGCCGCCTGGTCACATTGCGCCAGGGCAACCTGGTGGATCGCGCCAGCTACGAGGGGCTGGCGCCGGTGGACGCGCTGTTCTGCCGCAACGTTCTGATCTACTTTTCCGACGACTCCATCCGTCGAGCCGTGCAGATCTTCTTCGAGTGCCTCGCGCCCGGGGGGTATCTCTTCCTCGGGCACGCCGAGTCGCTCTCCCGCATCACGGACATCTTCACCCCAATTCGATTCCAGGGCGCGCTGATCTACCAAAAGCCGCTAGAGGTGACGCAGTGACGATTCGCGTTCTCATCGTGGACGACTCGGCGTTCGTCAGGCGTGCGCTGGCGCGCATCCTGTCCAGCTCGCCGGACATCGCGGTGGTGGGCACGGCCTCCGACGGGTTGGAGGGCATCGAGCAGGTCAAGGCCCTGCGCCCCGACGTGGTGACGCTGGATATCAAGATGCCGCGCATGAGCGGCCTCGAGGCCTTGCGTCGCATCATGGAGGAGTGTCCGGTCCCGGTGCTGCTGCTCTCGTCCTTGACGTCCGAGGGGGCCGACGTCACGCTGCGCGGACTCGAGCTCGGGGCCATGGACTTTGTCGACAAGTCCAACGCCCAGGGGCACATGAATCTCGGCACCCTGGCCGAAGAGCTGCTCGCCAAGATCCGCGCGCTCGCCGGCGTGCCGCACGCACGACTCCGCGCGCGACACGCCGGTGGGCTGGGCGTCGCGCCCGAGCCAGCGACGCACCTGCGGCGAATCGAGGTCGTTGCCATCGGCACATCGACGGGCGGACCCACGGCGCTGCAAGCTATCATCCCGCGCCTGCCGGAGAATCTCGCCTCCCCCGTTCTCGTCGTGCAGCACATGCCCGTTGGCTTTACACGCTCTCTCGCGGAGCGGCTCAATGCGCGCAGCCTGGTGGCGGTGCGCGAGGCTGAGGATGGCGAGGTGCTGGCACCCGGACAGGTCTACATCGCGCCGGCCGGCGTGCACATGAAGGTGCGACGGCGGGGGTCGGTGCGCGTGTGGCTGGACGAGGAGCCGCGTTCGGCGCTGCACCGGCCGTCGGTGGACGTGCTGATGACTTCCGTGGCTCACGCCTACGGGTCGCGCGCGATGGGAGTCGTGTTGACAGGAATGGGTTCGGACGGCGTCGAGGGACTGCGGGCGATCCACGGCGCCGGAGGTGTGACGCTGGCCGAAAGCGAGGAAACCTGCGTGATCTACGGCATGCCCAAGTCCGCCGTCGAGGCCGGGGTGGTGCACAAGAGTGTGCCCTTGACGCGCGTGGCCGACGAGATCCTGCAGGCAGTGTAAGATCGAGTGATAGGGCGCGCGCTAGGACGGCGGTGCAACCGATGAGGGCAGCAGGGAATCGTCGCTGCGGTGGCTGGCGACGCGCAGCCGTAGTTCGCGGAGGGGACCGGTGAGCCTGACCGGAAATCTCGAGGACCTCCCGCTCCTCGACATTCTGCAGATCGTCTCGTTCAGCAAGAAGACGGGCCACCTCTCGATCGGCACGCCGGCGGGTGAGGGCGCCATCGTCTTCCGCGACGGTTTTGTCGTGTGCTGCTTCACCGCCGACAGTCCGCCGCTGGACCCACAGGTAGCGCAACTGCCTGCGGCACAGCGCGACGCCCTGATCCGCAAGCGCATCGAGGTGGCGCTCGAGCGGCTGATCCGCCTGCACGAAGGGCAGTTCAACTTCAGCCTGACGGACGAGCTGCCGACCACCGTCGGCACACGCGACATCCAGCACGAGACCCTGGGGGTCGGGCTCAACCCGCAGGAACTGGTGCTCGACCTGGCCCGCGGCATTGACGAAGACCGGCGCAATTCCTCCGCCGCGATCGAGGTCGCCTTCGCGCGACCCGAGGAGGACTCCTTCGAAGAGGACCTCACGCAGGCCTTCCCGAGCGAAGCGCGCCTGACAGCGCTCGATCTCGAACCCGCGGCCGAGATGCCCGCAGAGGCGGCGCCGACGCCTGCTGCGCCGTCGGCTCCGGCATCGCGCGCACAGCCACACACCGTGCTGCTGGTCGACGACGAAGATGACGTGCGTCAGCTACTCGCCGATCGCATCGCCGGCGCAGGCTACGAAGTCGCGCAAGCCGAGGATCCCGACCTGGCCCTCAAGCAGGCACAGCAGCTCAGGTCGGCGGGCGTCGAGTTCCTACTGGTAGTGGATCTCGGCATGCCCACGTCTGGCGGCGCATCGTTTCAGGGCGGCTTTGAGGTCATCAAGCGCCTGGCCAAGATGCATCTGCGTCCTGCCACGCTGATCATGAGCGAGAGCCCCACGCCCGCAGTGCAGGCCCGTGCCCGCCAGATGGGGATCCGTCACTTGGTGTTCAAGCCCGGCCTCTCCAAACTCGACCCCGAGCAGTTCCGGGCGGACATGACGGCGTTCGCTGCACGCATCATCGAACAGGAGTTGCCCCGGTTGACACGCCGCGCAGCGGTGGTGCCCAAGCCGGCCGGGGAGCGCCCCACGACGGCGGAGCCCGCGCTTCCGGCCTCCGACGACGAGATCTCCCGCCAGTTCGCGGTCCTGCAGCGGAACCTCGAGGAGCTCCGGCGACCCGAGAGCGCCAACCACGTCTCCGCCCTGATCATGAAGGCCGCCCGCGAGTTCTTCGAGCGTGCGGTGCTCTTCTTGGTGAAGAACGAGGAAGCGCGGGGTCTGGGCGGCTTTGGACGCGCGCCGCGCGAGCAGAAGATCGGCCTGTTGGTGCGGGAGGTCGTGGTGCCGCTCAAGGAGCCGTCGGTCCTACGCGAGGTTGTCGTGTCAGGCAGGTCCTTTGCGGGTCCATCCCCCGAGGGCCGCTGGGAGCAGTACCTCCTCGGCAAGATCGGGCGCTTCAAATCCGACGGGTTCGCGCTGGTTCCGTTGCTCGCACACCGCGAGACCATAGCGGTGCTCTTCGGCGACAACCCCGAGACGGGGCGCGAGCTCGGCCGGCTGGACGCGCTCGAGGTGGTCATCAGCCAAGCCGGCATTGCATTCGAGAACGTCTTCCTGCAACGCAAGCTGGAGATGTTGCAGCAAGGATAAGGGCGCGGCGTGACCCGGCTTGCCATCGCCTGCTGGCAGCCTCGCGCACATCTGGGATAGAATCCCCCTGAGGCAACCTGCATGTCCGAGGACCATTTCAAGAAGGGTCAGGAATTCTTCCAGATCTTCCTCAAGGTGAAGGAATTCACCGAAGATCTGCTGAANNCGCTTGGCCGACATGGAAACGCGCTACAAGAAAGTCGAGGAGGAGAACAAGGAGTTCGCCGACCGCTACATCGAGATCGAGGAACAGAACAACAACCTGGCGAACCTCTACGTGGCCTCGTACCAGCTCCACTCCACGCTCGACTACAAGGAAGTAGTGCGCATCGTGCAAGAGATCGTCATCAACCTGATCGGGGCCGAGGCCTTCCATCTCCTGATGGTCAGCGAGAAGGCGCCCGTCCTCGAGCTGGAGGCCTCCGAGGGCCAGGCCGCGCCCGCAACGCAGGTTTCCATTGGCGAGGGACGCATCGGTTTGTCAGCGCAGCATGGCGAGAACTACTTCGCCGATCACGTGTCGGTCCCCGAGCCGACGCCGTTTGAGCAGCCCATCGCGGTCATCCCGCTCAAGATCAAAGAGCACGTCATCGGAGTCATCTCGATCAACAAGCTACTGGTGCAGAAGAAGGCCTTCACGACGATGGACTACGAGCTGTTCACGCTGCTCGCCGGTCACGCTGCCACGGCCATCTTCTCGGCAAAGCTCTACTCGACCTCGGCGCGGAAGCTCACGACGCTGCAGGGCTTCATCGACATGCTCAAGACCCCGCCGCGCAAGTGAACCCGGCGGCCCTCGGCCGTGACCAGGGACACGCGTGAGAAGGCTTCTCCGTCGTCACGCCGGAACGCTCTTGGCGCTCGCCGTCTCGGTCGCGGCGATTGCCATACAGCACTGGCGACAATACGACCCGCACGTCCGCTACGACCGCTTTCAGCTTCCCGGGTTCGACGCGTACGTCTACGTCGCAATGACGGAACATCCGGCGTTTTTCACGGTGGCGCCGTGGGGCTACCGCGTGCTCACGCCGTGGTTGGTGGCCGCATTGCCGGAGGTCGGCCCTGCGCGCGGCTTCTACTACCTGACCTGGGCGGCGCTCGGCGGCGCTGGAGTGCTGCTGTTCCTGCTGCTGCGACGTCTGGGGCACGGCCTCGCGCCTGCGCTCCTGGGCGTGTTAGCGCTGGGCCTGTCGCCGCCGGTGCTTGAAACGCTCCGGTACCCGTTTGTCGCCGACCCGCTGTGCCTGCTGCTGCTCCTCGGCTTCTTGCTGGCCTTTGAGTCGGGCGCCGGGCTGTGCGTCCTGAGTTTGGTGGCTGTGCTCGGCGCCCTGACCAAGGAGATCCTGCTGCTTCCACTGCCGTTGCTCGTGATCGCGGCATCCGCTCACGCTCGTGGCTGGCGCGCGTGGATCCGAGCGGCCCTGGCCGCATCGCCCGCGCTCGTCGTCACGCTCGAGCTGCGCGCCTGGTGGCAGCCGCATCTCGTCGGGCACGACCAAGTGGTGGAATGGAGCGCCCTCTCTCGCGCGCTGGGACTGATCGCGGTCGCCTGGTGGCAGTGGCTGCCGCTCATCGCTTTGGGTGGCCTGCTGCCGCTGGCCCTCTTCGGCGCGCTACGCCAAAGCGCACGTCCTTTCCTCTGGCGCTACGGCTATCTCATCCTGGCCCTATTCGCGTTGCCGTTTGCGGCGAGCGTTTACGTCGGCACCAGCGAGCAACCGAGCATGTTCTTCTCGGGGGATATCTCGCGCCTGACACTCTACGTAGTTCCGTTTCTCGTCGTGCTGGCCCTGATCGCCCTGGATCGCGTCNNCTTCTGAGCGCGGCAACCATGCTCCTGCCGCTCGCACTCCTGGACCGCTATCGTCGCGTCGATCTTGCGGGTGTGCGCGACGGTTTGGTCGTGCTCGCCACTTCGCGCGAGACGCTCAGGACCGCTGGCCGGCTGGAGCGTGGTGCAACGCTGACGTTCAGGCCCGAAGACTACCGCTTCGTCCCGCGCAAGAGCGAGGCTCCCGAAATGGGCCGCATGCGCTGGTTTCTGCGCGAGGGCTGGGGTTTCCAGGCGTACTACGACGTCAAGACCATGACCATGCAGGCTGCCGAAGCCGGGATCCTGCTGCCCTGCTTCACCGCGCGCGACATGGAGATCGTCCTCAGGCTCGGCGCATTGTCCCCCGAGCGCGTCGAGGTGCTCGTCAACGGTGATTCGCTGGCAGCAGTGGACCTGGGTATGGCCGACACCGAGCTCGTGATGCGCATCCCACGGGCACTGCTCTTTCGCGGAGACAACGTCATTACGCTTCGCCGCAACGGCCGCTCGGCTCGCGGGCCGCGGCTGATGGCCCTGACGATTCGCCCGCTCTGAGCCGCAAAACGCCTCTCGCCGTCGCAGGGCGGCGGGTAGTAGAATCTGGGGTCAGCCGAGAGCGAGAGCGTCCACGGGAAGGAGACTGCCATGAGCGGTGTAGTTCCCGCTGTGGGAGGACGGGTTTTCCTGGAGAAGCAGCGTGACGACCGGCCTATCGGCACACCGAAGAGCCGACCTTGAATGGCGTCGTCGTCGCAGCGGCGGCGGCTTGAGAGAAGGCAAAAGGCGGCGGCCCCACAGTGACGCCCCGGTAGCCCGAATAGAGCGTCACTTCGATGATCTGGCGCGCCTGCGACGCAGGCAGACTCGGGCTTGCGGCAGGCGCAACGCCTTCTGAGACGAGGATCAGGACGTCGTCGTTCGGGTAGTCCTGCGCCTTCCCGTCTGGCTGGTAGATCACCGGACGACGCACCCACAGCGTGAAGGCGCCGTCGAGCTGGTGATTGTAGATCTCACTGACGCTCTGATAGGTCCTCATGCCGTCGAAGAGCACGACGCCATAGCCCATCCCGTTGCCGCGGATGTCGCACGCAGCCATCTCGTAGTCGCGACCTGGCGTGGCGGAAGCGGAAGGTGCGAAGGTGCCCGGAGGATCTGCGCGCCGTCGTCTCGCAGGATCGGCATCCGGTCGCCACGGCTCGCGCGCGGGAGGGAGCGCGTACGTCCAACTCAGCTCGGTGAGCACGAAGCGCCCCACCGCGATCCCGGCCTCGGCGTTGTAGAACGCCTTGCGTGACCAGCGATAGTTGACGGCGCACTGCGTCTCGCTGGCTGTGATCGCAGCCAGCGTCAGCCCGAGAGCCGTGAGGACGAGCAA
>PMCG01000106.1 GCA_003155335.1 Acidobacteriota bacterium | reverse complement strand
GTCAGGCGTTCTTGAGCACGACGTTGCCAAGGACGTGCGTGAAGTCCTTGCACAGGTCGCAGGCGTCCTCGAGGCCGTCGTAGACGACCTTCCACTTCATGATCTCAGTGGGGCTGTGGCCGTCGCCCTTGAAAAGGCTGGCGATCATCGTGCCGTAGAGGCTGTCGGCGCGATTCTCGAGCTCGGAGATGCGCACCACCGAGTCCTGGATCTGCTTGGCATTCGCCATGTCCCAGACGAGGTCCGTGCTGCGGCCGATCTGCTCGGTCATCTCCAGCAGGATGGCGGCGAACTGGCGCAGCGCCTCGGGCGCCTCATTCAGCTCGAAGAGGATCAGGTGCTGCGCCACGCCCTCGAGCGCATCGAGCACGTCGTCAATGTCCGTCGCGATCCAACGGATGTCCTCGCGATCGAAGGGCGTGATGAAGGTGGAGTTCAAGGCCTCGAAGATCTGNNGCCTTGAGCTGCAACACGCGCACATTGCGATCTTCCAGCGTGCCAGTCGTGCCGGCGATCTCGACGAACAGGCGCGCGGCCCTGAGAAGGTTCTGAGTGTCGGCGGCGAGGAGCTCGTGGAAGCGCTCTTCGCGAGGCATGAACCATCTGAGAATCGTGTCCAGTCTCACGGCTCTCCTCGCGTTTCAGTAGCTGCCGGACAACGCCCGCCACCGGCGCACGGGCGTGCATCTGGCCGTCGCGGTGCGGAAGATAGCAGAAGTCGAAGCGATGTCAAACAAACGTCGACCACTCGTCACAGTGGCGGGATCGCACANNGGTGGGAAACGGATGCTACCAGAGCTACGCCGGCCGGGCAAACGCGTGCCACACGGCGTGTCCTACGAGAGCGGCACGGGCTTCAACACGACGTCCCAGTGTGCGTCCATCAGCTCGAAGCGACGACGCTCCTCGCGCTGGTGCGTCTCGAAATCGGCGAAGATCTTCCGCGCGAGCGCGTCCTCGTCGACACTGGCACCGACCGCGGCCCAGTTGGCAAAGGTCAGCACGGTCATGAAGTGCCAGTCGGCGTGGCCCTCGCCGTGGAACTTCGGCTCGTACATGCGGATGTCGAGGAAGCGGCCGGTCTTCTGCTGCGCCAGCAGCACGGGCAGGTGGTTCTTGACGAAGAGGTCTTTGAACTCGCGCGCAGCGCCCCAGCGGATCTTGTAGTAGTAGGCGATCTCGACCGGTCCTTCCATGGCTTGCCTCCTTGGTCCGAACGGCGGCTCAATCGCCGAGTCAGCGCGTCAGATCGTCCAGCACGGCCTCGAAGCCGTGCCAACCCTGGCGTGTGGCGATCCACTCGGCGGCGATGACCGCGCCGGTCGCCAGGCCACGACGCGTTCGCGCGCGATGCTCGATCAGGATCTCGTCGATTCCGGAATCGAAGCCCACCACGTGCTCGCCGATGATCCCCCCGGCGCGCACAGCTGCGACGTGGAAGGCATCGCCCGGGATGGCGCCCTCGAAGTGCTCGATGGCACGCTTGCGCGGACCGCCCGAGACCTCGAGTATCCCGGCCAGGACCTTCGCCGTCCCCGAGGGCGCATCCTTCTTCTGGCGGTGATGCTTCTCCAGCACATAGGGATCGTAGTCGGAGAAGCGCGCCATCAAGCCAGCCGCGTACTTCACGACGCGGTAGTAGAGGTTGACCCCGAGCGAGAAGTTCGACGCGCACACCAGACCGCCGCCAGCCTGCTCGACAATGCGCCGCACCTCGTCCTGCCGGTCGCTCCAGCCCGTGGTGCCCACGACATAGCGGCCACAGGCAGCCATCGCTGCGCGCACGTTGTCGACGACCGCCTCCGGCTGCGTGAAATCGATGCCGACGGCGCAACCCTCAGGAAAGCTGTCGTCGAGGTCGATGCACACCGCCTCATGGCCGCGCTCGCGCAGCACGGACTCGGTCTCGCGCCCCATCTTGCCGTAGCCGACCACCGCAACTTTCACTACGCGCACCCACCCTCGAAGAACTCCTTGTGCAGAGTGAGCACGGCGCGCTCGGCGTCGGCCTCCTCGACCACAAAGGAGAGGTTCACGTCCGAGGCACCGAAGGAGATCATGGCCACGTTGACGTCGCGCAGGCAGTGGAACATGCGCCCTGCCAACCCGGGATGCCGGTAGAAGCCGCGGCCGACCAAGCTGACGATGGCCATGTCGCGTAGGATGCGCACCTCGCCGAGCTTGCCCAGGTCGCTCTTGATCGGCGGGAGTTGCTCTGCGTTGTCGATCGTCAGCGACACCGAGACCTCCGACGTGGCGATCAGGTCAACGGCCGTCCTGTTTCGCTCGAAGACCTCGAACACCTTGACGAGGAAGCCAGAGGCCATGAGCATCTTCGGCTGCGACACCAGCACGACGGTGATGCCTTTCTTGAAAGCGATCGCGCGCGGGCCGGAAGGCCCCTCGGCCCGCCTGGCGCTGACCAGCGTCCCGGCGGCCTTGGGGTTCATCGAGTTCAGCACGCGCACCGGGATGCCCTTCTCGACAGCGGGTCTGATCGTCGCCGGGTGCAGCACCTTGGCGCCGAAGTAGGCCAGCTCTGCGGCCTCGTCAAAGGTCACCTCGGTGATGACCTTGGCGCCGGCGACGACGCGCGGGTCGACGGTCATCATCCCGTCGACGTCGGTCCAGATCTGGATCTCCTCGGCGTCCAGCGCTGCGCCGAAGATCGCGGCCGACCAGTCCGACCCGCCGCGCCCGAGCGTGGTCGTCACGCCACTCAGCGTGGAGCCGATGAACCCGCCCAGCACCGGTACCTCGCCGGTCTCGAGCATCGGTTGCAGCTCGCTCTTGCAGCGCTGCTCGATCTCGCCCATGAGCGGCATCGCGCGGCCGAAGCTCTCGTCGGTGATGAGCANNCCCATGGCCTGAATCGCGTCCAGGGAACGCGGCGTCAGCTCCTCGAGGTGATAGATCCCGGTGTACAGCGTCTTCAGCTCGTCCAGGATGCTCTGCACGTGTGCCGTCAGGCGCGTGCGGGTCGGGGCGTCCGAGAAGAGCTCGTTGATCGTCGTCTCGTGGCGCTTGCGCAGATCGAGCAGCACCTCATCAGCCTCGGCATCGCGCTTCAGGGCTTGGCGCGCGCCCTTGATGAGCTGATCGGTCACCTTGGACATGGCCGAGGCCACGACCAGCGGGCGGCGGTCGAAACGCTCTTTGACCAGCTTGGCGACCCCGCGCATGCGCTCGGCGGAACCCACCGACGTGCCACCGAATTTCATCACGATCATGACAGTGACCCCACTCTCCTGATTGGCGCNNCGCCGCTCTGCCAACACGCCGATGTAGAATTCGGCCGTGAGCATGACGCGCTTGATCGATCGCCTGACACGTGAGGGATGGGAGCGTGAGCACCTGGCCCCCTGGGGCATGCGCAGCGCCGAAAGCCGGGGCCGGCACTACCCCGAGGAAGAGCATCCGCTCAGGACGCGCTATCAGCGCGACCGCGATCGCGTGATTCACTGCTCCTCCTTCCGCCGCCTCGAGTACAAGACGCAGGTCTTCGTCACCCACGAAGGCGACAACTACCGCACGCGCCTGACCCACACCCTCGAGGCCGCGCAGATCGGACGCAGCGTGGCCTGCGCGCTGGGTCTCAACGAGGAGCTGACGGAGTGCCTGATTCTGTCGCACGACCTCGGGCACACGCCATTCGGACACTCGGGCGAGCGCGTGCTGAACGAGCTGATGCAGGACCACGGCGGCTTCGAGCATAACCGCCAGACGCTGCGCATCCTCGAGGAGCTCGAACAGCGCTACCCGGACTTCCCCGGGCTCAACCTCACCTGGGAGGTGCGCGAGGGCGTGGCCAAGCACCAGCCCGAGCGCGACGCAGACGTGCCGGCCGCCTATGCGCCAGGCGAGCCGCCGACGATCGAGGCGCAGATCGTCGATCTGGTCGACGAGATCGCCTACAACAATCACGACGTCGACGACGGGTTGAGCTCGCGCATGTTCACCGTCGAACAGATCCGCAGCGTGAGCCTCTTCCGCGAGGCGCACGAGCGCGCCCTGGCCCGCGGCCTGAGCGACCCTCGGCTNNCGCGCATCGAGTCTGTCGCGGACGTGCGGCAAGCTGGCAAGCGCCTGGCGGGCTACTCCGAAGAGATGCGCCAGCGCGTGCGCGAGCTGAAGGGCTTCCTCTACGTGAACATGTACCGCCACTACCGCGTGGTGCGCATGGGCGACAAGGCCGCACGCATCCTGCGCGACCTGTTCACGGCCTACACCGACGAGCCGGCGCAGCTCCCACCGCACTACCAGGAACGCCTGGCGCAGGACGGCGCGACACGCGTGGTCTGCGACTACATCGCCGGCATGACCGATCGCTTCGCGCTGGACGAACACCGCAAGCTGTTCGACCCGGCCGTGCGGGTCTGAACGCGGCGCCCGAAGTGAATTCGGGCGCCGCTATGAAACGGGGGGCTCCCGCCCCCCGAGCCCCCGGACCCGAAACCGCTGTTACACGCCGACCACGATGTTGTCGATCAGGCGGGTATTGCCGATACGTACGGCCAGCGAGAGCAGCGCGCGGTCGGTCACCGTCCGCAGCTCCTGCATGCTCCCTGGATCGGCCACGCTGACGTAGTCGACGTGCAAGAGCGGCTCGGCCGCGAGCACTTGCCGCATCGTGCGCCGCAGCTCGTCGCCCTGGCGCTCGCCGGTCGCGAAGCGGTCGCGCGCCGCGATCAGCGCCCGGTAGAGCGCTGGCGCCACTGCCCGCTCGTCACCGCCAAGATACGCGTTGCGGCTGCTCATGGCCAGTCCGTCGCTCTCGCGCACCGTCGGGCACGCGACGATCTCCGCCGAGAGGTCGAGGTCGGCTGCCAT
>PMCG01000257.1:5064-10833 GCA_003155335.1 Acidobacteriota bacterium | reverse complement strand
GTCTCCGCTCCCCAACTGGTCTCAGTCACGATCGAGTACAGCCAGACGCTCCCGTGCACCGCAGATGCCTCTACCTGTCAGGCCGCCGTCACCTTCGACGCGAGCTGGATGCAGCCCGGCGCCCAATTCTCGCTGGTGCGCGACCCGGGCAACGGCGTCTGGCGTGGCACGGTGTACGCTGTCCCGGTCAACTTCCCGCCACGCAGCGACCCCTATCGCGTCAGGGTCCACGATCCCACGCTGGCGGATGGCCCCACGCAGGGCTGGACCGGCCGCCGCCTGATCATCGGAGGCGAGTCCATCCGGAGCCTGTCCGACACGGATACGCCGACCGAGCACGGCTTGGTGTACGTCGACGTCAACGGGCAAGGCCGAAACGTCTTCTGAGCCCTCCTCCGCTGCGCAAAGCGCAATAGCGCCCGAGCCCGTTCCCGAGCACGCGGCAGCGCCAGACATGGGACAATTGCTGGGGACAACCGAGCCGGTGGGCTGACCCGGACCAGGAGGAGCTGCGATGAGCGGGAATCGTCGCAAGACGGCCTATGTCGTGCGTCCGCCCACGGCGGTACTGACGCGCGGGTTCGATCCTCGACTCTCCGTGGGATCCGCTCGACCTGCTGTCTTCCGCTCCTCGACCTACGTGTTCTCCAGCCCCGAAGCTGCCGAGCGAGCCTTCTCTCTGGCCCTCGGGCGATCGCGACCAGCCGCGGACGAGAGCGTCGATCTGATCTACTCGCGCCTCTCCCACCCCAATGCAGAGATCCTCGAAGATCAGATCGTCCCGCTGGAACCCAGCGCAACGGCCGCAGCGGTCTTCAACTCAGGCATGGCAGCGATCTCCACGATCTTCCTGGCCAACTGCCAGCCCGGGTCGAGTTTCGTCTACACGGTGCCGCTCTATGGCGGCACGCAGCACTTCATCCATCAAGTCCTCGAACCATTGGGCCTCATCGGCATCGCGGTCCCGGCCGGGGACACGATCGCCCTGCGCACCGCCATCGCGAGTGCCAGAGAGCTGCGCTTGGTGTTCATCGAGACGCCTGCCAATCCCACGCTGCGCATGAGCGACATCGCGGATGCCGCGCGCGCGGCCAGTGCCACGGCTACGCGACCGCTGGTCGTCGTCGACAACACGTTCCTCGGTCCGACGTTCCAGCACCCCCTGACACTCGGGGCCGATGTCGCGGTCTACTCGGCCACCAAGTATCTTTCCGGACTCAGCGACATGCTGGGCGGCGTCGCACTCGGCAGGGACCCGGATCTGATCGCGCAGTTGCGGGGCCTGCGCGCGATCCTCGGCAACATCCTCCAGCCCGACGAGTGCTGGATGCTCGATGGCCGCCTGCCGACCGTCGGGCTGCGCATGGCGCGTCAGAGCAAGAACGCGCAACGCATCGCCGAGAGCCTGGCCGGCCATCGCTGTGTGGAGCGGCTCTACTACCCCACGCTCTTCGACGAGCCCGAGCAGCGCCGCATCCGCGATGCGCAGTGCCGTTTCCCTGGCGGGATCTTCTCGTTCGACGTGAAGGGCGGCAAGGCGGCAGCGTTCGACTTTCTCAGGCGCGTCACGATCGCACGCAACGCCGTCAGCCTGGGCGGCGTCGAGAGCTTGACCTGCCATCCCGCTACAACCACGCACTCCGAGCTCTCCGTCGAAGAGCGTCAGCGTGCCGGGATCGGCGACGGCCTGGTGCGCGTCTCGGTGGGCGTCGAGGACTGGCGCGACCTGTTGCAGGACTTCCGTGAGGCGCTGGATGCGCTGTAGCGCCCGCCTCTGGGGCCAGACGACGAGGCCCGCGCACTCATCCGCAGGGCGCCGAGCGGCCGGACTGCGTCCATGCGTTGACAGGCCGGCCAGGCTCCTCTAACATATGCGGTTGCAGCTTGGAGCGCCGAGGGCGCAACGGGGTTTCGATGCCGACATACATTCCCAAAGTAGACGACGCGCAGCGGAAGTGGTTCCTGATTGACGCCAAGAGCCACGTGCTGGGCCAGGTGGCCACCAAGGCCGCGACCATCCTCATGGGCAAGAACAAGCCGATCTTCACGCCCTTTCTCGACACCGGCGATCACGTCGTCGTGGTCAACGCTGCCGCCGTGCACCTCACGGGCCGAAAGGAGTCGTCGAAGCTCTACCGGCACCATTCCGGCCATCCGGGGGGCCTCAAGACGGCTGCAGCCGTGGACGTGCGCGCCAAGCACCCAACGCGGCTGATCGAGGAGGCCGTGCGCGGCATGTTGCCCAAGACCAAATTGGGCCGGGCGATGTTCGCCAAGCTCAAGGTCTACGCCGGCGAAAAGCATCCCCATCAGGCCCAGAAACCGCAGCCCATCGTCGTTCGCTAGGAGAGAGCGTTGACCACCACACAGATCGAGTACTACGGCACCGGGAAGCGCAAGTCCTCGACCGCGCGGGTCCACCTGCGGCCCGGCAGCGGCGAGGTCCGCCTCAATGAGCGGTCCATGGATGAGTACTTCGGCGGCCTCGAGGCCCTGAAGATGATCGTGCGCCAGCCCTTCGCTGTGACGGAAACGGCCGAGAAGTTCGATGTCGTCGCCGCCGTCGACGGCGGCGGCGTCGCCTCTCAGGCCGGCGCTATCCGACACGGCATCTCGCGCGCCCTTTGCGCGTTCGACGCGGAGCTGCGCAAGAAGCTCAAGAAGGCCGGCTACCTGACGCGCGATGCGCGCATCAAGGAGCGCAAGAAGTACGGACAGAAGGGCGCGCGGCGCCGCTTCCAGTTCAGCAAGCGCTAATAAATCGAGCCTCGCGAGAGGCCGGGAAGCTCGCGCCGACAGGCGTGGGCTGCATGTTCAAGGAGAACCTCTTGGCTACATCGGTCACAGTCACCCTGAAGGATCTGCTCGAGGCCGGCGTTCATTTCGGCCATCAGACCCGCCGCTGGAATCCGAAGATGAAGCAGTACATCTTCGGCGAGCGCGCCGGGATCTACATTCTCGACCTGCAGAAGACGCTGACCCTCTTCCTCGACGCGCTGCAGTTCGTCCAGGAGGTCGCCTCCCGGGGTCAGTCGGTACTGTTCGTCGGCACCAAGCGACAGGCACAGGAGTCGATCGCCGAGGAAGCCAAGCGCAGTGGCATGCCCTACGTCAANNGAGCTGGCGCACTTCGAGAAGGAACGCCTGAAGATCGAGAACAACCTGCGGGGCATCAGGGAAATGCGGACCCTGCCGGGTGCGGTGTTCGTCGTCGACACGCGCAACGAGGCCATCGCGGTCCGAGAGGCCCGCAAGCTCAGGATTCCCGTCATTGGGATCGTGGACACGAACTGCGACCCCGACGAGGTTGACTTCGTTGTCCCGGGCAATGACGACGCGCTGCGGGCCATCCGTTTGTTCGCCGGCAAGATCGCCGACGCTGTCATCGCTGGCCGTCATCTGGGTGAGGCGCAGGGCATCGACGCCAAGGCCTCGCCGGAGCGCGGTGTTGCGGCTTCAGCGGAGACGCCCGCGCGACCTCGCTCAATCCCGGCCGCCCCGGCGGCGCCGGCGCCAGCCGAGAGCCCGGCTCCCAGCACTGTCTAGCGTCAGCGTCACCCCATGGACTCGGTCCCTCGGGCCTACGCGCCCCAGGGTCTTCGCGAG
Source organism: Acidobacteriota bacterium (assembly GCA_003155335.1). Lineage (GTDB taxonomy): Bacteria > Acidobacteriota > Vicinamibacteria > Fen-336 > Fen-336 > FEN-336. Next base: position 7,227 of record PMCG01000257.1, on the reverse strand, counting down.
ACCACAGGAGAGGATCGCAATGAGCATTTCAGCAGAGATGGTACGCAACCTCCGCGAGCAAACCGGCGCGGGGATGATGGACTGCAAGTCGGCCCTGGTCGAGGCCAAAGGCGACGCTGAGGCCGCGAGAGAGATACTGCGCAAGAAGGGGCTTGCCACCGCGGCGAAGAAGGCCGGCCGCGCGACCTCCGAGGGCCTCATCGGCACCTACGTGCACGCAGGCAGCAAGATCGCGGCGCTCGTCGAGGTCAACTGCGAGACCGACTTCGTGGCCAAGACCGCGGACTTCCAGACGCTGGTCAAGGACATCGCCATGCACGTGGCCGCCTTGAGCCCGCTCTACGTGCGCAAGGAAGACGTGCCCGCTCAGGTCCTGGAAAAGGAGCGGGAGATCTACAAAGCTCAGGCCGCTTCCCAGGGCAAGCCGGCCGCAGTGGCCGAGCGCATCGCCGAAGGCAAGCTCAAGGACTACTACGCCTCATTCTGCCTGATCGAGCAGCCTTTCGTGCGCGACGGCAAGCTGACAGTGGGCCAGCTCGTGCAGGAGCGCATCGCCATCCTCAAAGAGAACATCGTCGTCCGACGCTTCGTGCGCCTCAAGGTTGGCGAGGCCCTCGCGTCCGAGCCGCCGGCAGAGTAAGATCTCGCCTCGGGAGCAAGCAGTACCAGCGGCACGGGGGCCAGCCAATGCCTCAGCGGAGCGCCAAGCGGCCTGTCTACAAGCGGATCCTGCTGAAGCTGTCGGGCGAAGCCCTGCTCGGCGGCAAGTCGTTCGGCATCGAGCGCGCCGTGACGGACTACATCGCGGCCGAGATCGACGGGGTGCGCCAACTCGGCATCGAGGTGGCCGTCGTGGTCGGNNCAGATGGGCATGCTGGCGACCGTCATCAACGGCCTCGCGCTCCAAGACTCTCTCGAGCGGCACGGCGTCTTCACGCGCGTGCTCTCGGCCATCGAGATGCGCGAAGTGGCCGAGCCGTTCATCCGCCGACGTGCCATTCGCCACATGGAGAAGAAGCGCGTCGTCATTTTCTCCGGCGGCACGGGCAGCCCGTATTTCTCGACCGACACAGCCGCGGCGCTGCGCGCCATTGAGGTCAAGGCAGAGGTCATCCTCAAGGCCACCAAGGTCGATGGAATCTACGATTCCGACCCCGTCCTCAACCCCAAGGCAAAACGGTTCGAGCGCCTCACGTACGTCGACGTCCTCCAGAAGGGGCTCAAGGTCATGGACACGACGGCCATCGCGTTGTGTCTAGAGAATCGCTTGCCGGTCATCGTCTACAACGTCCGTGAGCAGGGGCTGCTGCGCCGGATCCTGCTCGGCGAAAAGGCCGGCACGCTGGTCAAGGAGTGAGAATGCCAATCAAAGAGCATATCGCCGACGCCAAGCAGCGTATGGACGGGGCGCAAGAGACCGTGCGCCGAGAGCTCGCGACGATGCGCACCGGACGCGCCACCGTCGCGCTGCTCGATGGGATTCGCGTCGAGTACTACGGCAATCCCACGCCCCTCAACCAGGTCGCCAACCTCTCGGCACCCGACCCGACGCTCATCACGGTTCAGCCCTGGGATCCGGCCATGGTCGGCGTCATCGAAAAGGCGATCCGTGCATCCGATCTCGACCTCAACCCTCAGAATGACGGCAAGCTGATCCGCGTCCCGGTGCCGCAGCTCACCGAGGAGCGCCGCAAGACCCTGGTCAAGCACGCGCACAAGCTCGCCGAAGATGGCCGCGTCGCGATCCGCAACGTGCGACGCGATGCGAACGAGCGCCTCAAGAAGCTGCTCAAGGAACACGAGCTGGGCGAGGACGACGAGAAGCACGCCATTTCCGAGGTGCAGAAGCTCACAGACCAGCACATCGAGAAGATCAACGAGGCCCTGAAGAAGAAGGAAGCGGAGATACTCGCCGTCTGACATCCGACCAGAGAGGCGTCCATCGGGACACTCGGGTTTCAGGCGAGCGCGCGCTGACCCGCGCGTGCCGCACAGCTTGTCCGCAACGCACACACAGCCCATCCACAAAGGATGCACAGGCCGTCCACAGCGTCATGCACAGGCGAGCACCGCTTCGCCACCGGAAAACTGGCAGATCGACCGGCGCCAAGCGCATCGTTCCGCAGGAAATCCACAGCAGACGACACGCGATCTTGCGGAAGG
>PMCG01000257.1:0-4979 GCA_003155335.1 Acidobacteriota bacterium | reverse complement strand
CGCCGCGCCAGTGGCTCCACCACGAGCAGCCGCGTCCCCTCCTTTGCCGCGGCCAGCAGCCGCTCAAGCAGCCGCGCACGCGTCGGCTCGTCGAGCTCGTTGGCAGCGTAGGCCAAGACGATCGCCGGGCGGTCGCATTCCCACCGCGCGCTCGCGACGTCGCCACGCCGAGTCTTGCCAGACAACCCGAGCCGCGACCAGTTCCAGCGCGCCTCAGTCAGGGCCCAGCCGTTGCGGTCGATGCCCTCGATGCGCCCGGCTCGCCCGCACTCGATGGCCCACGCCGCTGACGCGACACCCGTGCCGCATCCCAGATCGACAATCGCCGCCGGCGCCGGACATGCGGCCCCCAGGCCCCGCACGGCGGTCCTGACCGACTCGAAATGCAGGGCAGCGTAGAAGAACGCGAATGCGGCCCGCTTGCCCGCGCTGCCGAGAGCGTCGCCGCGCTCAAGCCGCGCCCCACGGCGCTCGACGTACAGCGCCGAAAGCGCGGTCAGCGCACGGCGTAGCTCTGGGAAGCTCATGCTCGCGAGGTGCCGGCTCTCCAGCGCCTCGAGCCAGGCCGCCACGCGTCGCTCGCCACCGTCGCTTGCCGCCCCCTGAGTATCGTCCGCCACGGCACCCCCGCTCCCAAGGCGCCATTATCGCCGCATCCCCAGGCTCTCCGCAGATGTGAGTCTTGATTTTCGCGAGCTCCCACACTATCGTTTCGTCGTCACGTCAAATGGTACGTGGCCCGGCCATCGGACACGAGTTGCGCGAGTCCAGGGGAGCGAATGTCATGCTGAGTTCCGTCCTGCCCCGAAGCCTTGTCATCTTCGGCTGCCTTTCGGCCCTGATCGACGTCGCCCACGCACAGACTGCTGCCGACTCCCAACCTCCACCGAGCATGGTCGCGGACGCCGCGCTCCAGATCGCGCACGCGAGCGCTTTGCCCAGCGCGACCGCGGTCCTGGCCCGCACCACGCCGCGGCCGCATCAAAGCAGCCAGCCGAGCAACGACCACGTCGTGTTGCTGATCTCCTGGGCCTACGCGCCACAGAAGATACAGTTCAGCGAGACGCAGACGTTCACAAAATACAGAGAGGACTCGGGGCGCCTTGATCTAAACTACGCCCAACCTGCGAGCTCGGGTTTCGGCGTCGACGGCCGTGTGGCGCTTTGGCACGGCCTCGGATTGCAGTTGGGGTACAGTGACGTGCGCCGCACCGGGTCCGTGAACGCCACGGCACAGATCCCCAACCCGCTCTACTTCCAGCACGACCGTTCCGTCACGGCTAGCGGCACGGCCTTCACCTGGCGCGAGAGCACGATTCATCTCGATGCCGCGTACTCCCACGGCCTTGGCCCGGTCCGCGCCACCGTCTTCGCAGGCGTGAGCCTGTTGTCCGTCAAGGCGGATCTCGTTGAGCGGCTCACGTTCACTCAAGTCTATCCATACGCCTCCGAAAACGTCACCGTCACGTCTCTGCCGGGCGAGAACATCAGCAAACAGGCCACGGGGCCTGATGTCGGAGTGGCCATCGACTGGCCGATCGTCAGTCATCTCGGAATCGGCGCGCTCGTTCGCTACTCCGGCGCGCGCGTCACGCTCGCCCGTCCGGCGCTACCGGTGCCCCTTGACAACGGCGCGGCCACGGGTGAGCAAGTCGTGGAAGCAACGGGCGGCAGCTCGGTACAGTTTGATGCGCGCGCCGTGCAGATCGGCGTGGGCGTGCGTCTCTTCTTCTAGGCGCTATTCGACTCGCCCGGCGAACCAAGGCGCGCCAGCGCCACGCGTATCTCGTCGCCGAGCTTCTTGCGCAAGCTCGCCGGCCGCACGACTTGGACGTGGGGCAAGAAACCCTTGAGCCACGAGCGCAGCTCGCGGTTCGGCGCCACGTTCATGCGCAACACCAGGGAGCCGTCGGCGCGCTCCTCCAGCTCCTGACTCTCGTGCCACAGCCGCTCGCGGACGTAGTCGGCCATCTCGCCGTCGAAGAGCAGCTCCACCGGCTCCGGTGTGCCGCCCGTGATGCCGAATGCACCGCTGGCCACGCCTAACGCATCGAAATCGGCAGGCAGCTCGAACTCGCTTTCCAGGACGTCGATGCGCTCGATGCGCTCCACCGCGAAGGTGCGCACCTCGCCATACTCCTGGACACGGGCATAGAGGTACAGCCCACCGTGNNCGGCGCTGGTGCAGTGTGGCATCGATCAGCGACGCGACCACTTCCCGCTTGTGAGAGTAGTCCTTGCGCGACTCCGCGCGCGCCACAAAGAGGCTCTGTATGCGCGCCAGGTACGGCAGGCTGCGCGGCGGCAGCGCCTCACGGATCTTCTCAAACGCCGACTCCAAGTCCTGCTCGAAGGGCGCGCCTGCGAGAAAGCCGATCAGGTTCTTGCCGAAGTACAGCGCTGCCAGCTCGGCGAGACTGAAGCTCTGGGTCACGCGCTGCCGATAGCCCTCGACGAGTCGCCAGACCTTCTTCCCGTCGAGCATCTCGTCGTACAGCGGGAACCCGGACTCCTGGAGCGCCTCGATATCGCGACGAATCGTGCGCTCGGTCACCTGGTGTTCGGCAGCCAGGTCCCGCGTGCTCGTGAAGCGGCCGGCCTCTATGCGCTTCAGTATCCGCCACTGCCGAATGACCTCTGCATTTCGCATTGCCGGCCATTGTAGGGGAGCCCGCAGGGCGATGGCAAGGATCTGATACCATCCACAACTCGTGGAACTCATCGGCGCCGTCACCAGGGGCTTCGGGCTAGCACGTGCCTGGCCTAACAAAGTCGCGATCAGTGTCTTCGTGATCGTCTTCGCAGCGCACGCCTATTTCTGGAACGCAGATGGCTGGAACCAGAACGCGCGCTTCGAACCGATCCTGAGCTTTGTGGAGCCCGGGCCGGATCACTTCACGTTTCGGATCGATCACCTCCTTCGCAAAGGTGCGCGGCGAGACATCGAGACGAGCGATTGGACGTTAAACGACGGCCACTACTATTCGAACAAAGCTCCCGGAACCCATCTGCTGGGCGTGCCTGCCTACTTTGCGCTGTTTCATCTCGAGCGGCTCCTGGGACTGGAACCCCTTTCCAGAGACCTGACCAGAACCAACAGAGGCATTCTCAACCTCTGGTGCACCGTCCTGTGGACGGCCCTGGCCACCGCGCTGTTGAACCGCTTCCTTTTCGCGCGTGGCATGAGCACGGCCAGCGCCATACTGATCTCGACGGCCTATGCGCTGGGCACACTGGTCTTCCCCTTCGGGACGTCGCTCTGGGGCCACGCCACGAGCGCGGCGTTGCTGCTGATCGCGTCGTGCCTCTTGTTCTGGCCGGGCGGCGTTCGGGCGCCAATGCTCTGCGGATTGTCAGCCGGTTGCGCCGTGCTCACCGAGTACACTGCGGTTCTGCCTTTGGCGTGCCTCGCCCTGGCTGCGATCACCAGACTGGAGCGNNGGCTGGCCCTAGGCGCCGCGATTCCGCTCGCCGCGCTGCCTCTCTACCAAAAGCTGTGTTTTGGCGGCTTCCTCACCACCTCGGTCGCGATGACAAACCCCGCGTTTGTGAATGAAGGCAAGTTCGCCGGAGTGCTGGGCCTGCCGAGCGCTGCGGTCTTCGGCGCAAATCTGTTCTCGCCATATCGCGGGCTGCTGCTGTATTGTCCGGTGCTGGCGTTCGCGCTGCCAGGAGCGATCTTGGCGTGGAAGGACGGGCAGCGGGCCCTCGTGCTCACGTCGGTCGGTGCCATTGTTGCCGTGCACGTTCTAGCAGCCAGCTTCAACGGCTGGTGGGCCGGGTGGTCGACCGGGCCACGCTACCTGATTGTCTCGATTCCATTCTGGTGTCTCCTACTCCCTGACATCGGACGCTTGCGCGGGCTCTTGCGCTATCCGTACCTTGCCGCGATGGCGCTCTCGTCTCTCAACATGACTGCGATTGCGGCCGTCGAGGTCATGGTCACCGACGCCAATCACAATCCCCTCTACGGGATGGTCTATAGCAGGTTCTTCGCAGGACGGTATCCGCATATTCGTCGCGCCCACAATGCCGGGGCGGACATCTTCGGTCTGCCACCTCTGTGGGACCTGCTTCCGCTGGCGCTGCTGATCGTGGCCTGGCTTGCCTGGTGTGCGTGGGTCAGACGAAAGCACCTAGGCCAGACGAAGGCTGCGGCCGAGTAGGCGTACTCCCGCCAAACGACGCGAGGCAGGGACCTCCGGGGTGCGCTATACTCTTCGCGGTCGTGGGCATCCGTGCCGCGGTCCCCCTGAAGGTGCATGAGCGACCGACTATCCCGCCTGGGCGACGTCATCGACGATTACTGCCCGACGTGTCGCTTGCTACTGAACCACGACGTCGCCGCTCTCGTCGGCGTGGCCATCGCCAAGGTGACTTGTCGAACTTGCTTCAACACCCACGATTTCCGCAAAGGGCAGGTGCCTGCCAAACGCAAGTCGAAGAAGGAAGAGCCGAAGAGTCTGGTCGACCAGGTCCTGGCCACGCTGCCCCCGCCTCCGGTCATCCCGCTCGCATCCGCAGCCGCCCCTCCGCCTCGCAAACGCCGGGATCTCTGGGCAGAGGTCAAGCGCATTCAGGAACAGCAACAGAAGAAGTCCTGAGCCGGCCAGTCACATGCGTGCGATCGACGTCATCCAGCGCAAGCGCAACGGCGGCGAACTGACGCCCGACGAGCTGTCTTTCTTCGTGGACGGCTATCTGCGCGGCGACATCCCGGACTATCAGGCAGCGGCATGGGCGATGGCCGTGTGTCTGCGCGGCATGAGCCCGGCCGAGACGGCCAGCCTCACCGAGGTCATGTTGCACTCGGGCACAACGCTCGACCTGTCCGCTCTGCCCGGCCCAAAGGTGGACAAGCACTCCACTGGCGGCGTCGGTGACAAGACCAGCCTCATCGTGGCACCGCTGGCAGCGGCCTGTGGCGTGCTCGTACCGATGGTCGCTGGCCGTGGACTCGGGCACACCGGCGGCACCCT
>PMCG01000114.1:2661-2814 GCA_003155335.1 Acidobacteriota bacterium | reverse complement strand
GGCAAGATCCTGGGCCATCTTGCCGTGGGTCTGGTGGTCCTGTTGCTCTACGGCGGCATGGGGATCGTTGCGCTCGTGTCGTTCTCCCTGCTGGGCCTGATCGACGCAACGCTGATCGTCTACCTCCTCATCTTCTTCCTGATCGCGTACTTC
>PMCG01000114.1:2098-2587 GCA_003155335.1 Acidobacteriota bacterium | reverse complement strand
GCCAAGGTCTTCCGCATCGGCCTGCTGCTCTACGGCAAGCCGCCGAATCTGGCGACTCTCGTGCGCTGGATCCGGATGGCCTGAGCGACCCCGCGGGCGCGAGGCGAAGCTCACTCCCGTCGTCTGCGATAGACTGCGCGGCGTGAGAGGAGCGGCATGACCCATCTCCAGGCGATCGTTCTCGGCGTTCTGCAAGGGCTCGGCGAGTTCCTGCCCATCAGCAGCTCAGGGCATCTGATCGTTGTCCCGTGGCTTCTGGGATGGAAACAGCACTCGCTCTCCTTTGACGTGGCGCTGCACGTCGGCACGCTCGTGGCCGTGCTCTACGCCTTTGCCGGCGATTGGTGGAGCATGGGCCTGTCGGCGCTGCGCGGCCTCAGGCGCGGACACCCCTTCGCCGAGCCTGGAGGTCGCATGCTCGGCCTGATCGCCCTGGCGTCTGTGCCGGGCGCGATCGCAGGCAAGCTCCTCGAAGAGTGGGCCGAGACG
>PMCG01000114.1:0-2069 GCA_003155335.1 Acidobacteriota bacterium | reverse complement strand
TTCCTACTCGCGACGCCGATCACCTTCGGCGCAGCGCTGCTCAAGGTGCCGCACCTGCTGCGCGCTGGCGGAGCAGCCGGGCCGATCTTCGCCGGCATGGCGGCCGCGGCCGTGGTCGGCTGGCTCAGCATCTTCTTCTTGCTGCGCTACGTCCGCACGCACAACTACCGCCCATTCGTCTGGTATCGCCTGGCCTTCGGCGTTCTCGTGGGCACGGCGTGCCTGCTAGGCGTCGGCCCTCGTCAATAGCTCGGTTCGCATCGCGTCAAGATCGCACTTGACGCGGAGATTGCCGGCGCGATAGCCTCTGATCGTCAGCGGCTCAGGTGAACGTGGGCTAGGGTGACGGGCGTAGGCGAGACCTGCTCCCCGCGGGTCGGCGCCGGATTGGGTGTGAGATGCAGCGCAGGCGGGCGAGTCGCAGTGTGCCGACAAAGGCGGTCGCTGTCCAGCTCCTGTTGGACGGCTATGTCGCGGCCTACGGCGCCGTTGAAGACATCTCCCTCGATGGCGCGCGACTTGTGCTCGGCGAGGCGTTTCCGTCCGCCGAAGAGATCGAGATTCGCATCGCTGCCGAGGATCACTCGGCCCGCTCCTTCCACACGACGGCGGAGGTCGTGTGGTGTCGGCCGGCCGCGAGCGCAGAGGGCCGCACTCACTGGGGCGTGCGCTGGACGCACTTTCCAAGAAGCGCGAAACACGTGCTCGAGGCCCTGATCGCGGCCACGTGCAAAGAAGTGTAGAGACCGACGGTCTCGGGTCGGGTAGCTACAGCCGCGACTCCCAGGACGTGAGCGCGTTCTTGAGCGTCTCCGGGATGCGCGCCGGGCGGTTCCCCTTGGCGACGTCCACGCAGACGAGCGTGACCTCAGCCTCTGCCACGACGGCCTCCGCGCGTTCGACGTCCTTGACGATGCGGTACGCCAGGACCATCTTCAGCCGGTCGACAGACTGGATGCCGACGCGCACCTTCACGACATCGGCGAAGAGCGCCGGCGCTTTGTAGTGGATGTCGACGCGAATCGGCACAAAGCTGACGCCGTCCTCGGCCATCAGCCGCGCCAGGGGCTTGTAGATGCGCGCGATCAGCTCCACGCGCGCGGCCTCCATCCATTCCAGGTGACGCGAATGATAGGCGATACCGGTGGCATCGGTGTCGGCGAGGTAGAGCTTCCTCGCGAGCTCGAAGTACGCGGCGCTCATTCTCCGAACACGCGCCGGAAGATGGCGCCGACGTGGGTGAGATAGCGCTCGAGGCGGAAGACGTCGTCGATCGCGGCCGGCGCCAACACCGCGCGCACCTGACGATCGCCAGTTACTCGCTGGCGGAAGTCGCCGCCCGCGCGCCAGGCCTCCATCGCGTGGTTCTGAACGATGCGATAGGCGTCCTCGCGCTGCATGCCTGCCGCGGTCAGGTCGAGCAGGAGCTGGCCGGAGAAGACCAGACCGCGGCCTGAATCGAGATTGGCGCGCATGCGCTCTGTGTCCACGCGCATGCCCTTCACGATGCGCGTGAAGCGCGCCAGCATGTGATCGAGCGCGGTGAAGCTGTCAGGGACGATGACGCGTTCGACGGAGGAGTGACTGATGTCGCGCTCGTGCCACAGGGCGACGTTCTCCATGGCCGCCAAGGAGTTCGTGCGCACGAGCCGCGCCAGCCCGGCCACCTGCTCGCAGCCCACGGGGTTGCGCTTGTGCGGCATGGCCGAGGAGCCCTTCTGCTTCGCGCCGAACGGCTCCTCGAGCTCGCGCACTTCGGTCCTTTGGAGCGCGCGGATCTCGGTGGCGAACTTCTCGAGGCTGGCCGCGGTGATCGCCAGGGCGGTCATGACCTCCGCATGGCGGTCGCGCTGCAAGACCTGCGACGAGACCGGCGCCGGCGCGAGCCCCAGCCGCGCGCAGACAGCCTCCTCGAACTCGGGCGGCAGGTGCGAGAACGTGCCCACCGCGCCGGAGAGCTTTCCAAAAGCGATCGTCTCGCGAGCGCGAGCCAGGCGCGCGCGGTCGCGCATCAGCTCGGCATACCACAGCGCCAGCTTGAGGCCGAAGGTCATCGGCTCGGCGTGCAC
>PMCG01000127.1:3486-3617 GCA_003155335.1 Acidobacteriota bacterium | reverse complement strand
ACGGTCTCCATGCGCACGAGCACGACCGCCTTGCCCTTCTGCGACCAGGCCACTGCGTCGTCCGCGGTGAAGACCACCGCGCCCGTGGCTGCGCCCGGCGAGGCTGGCAGGCCCTTGGCCGCGACCGCGGC